>JAGVYW010000015.1 GCA_018303075.1 Candidatus Woesearchaeota archaeon
TAATGATTAATTGATATGCTATTTTATTAGAACCAACCTTATTAAACATTGTTGCCACTAATACATTTTCTGTCTGTGTATTTGCCTTTATTGTAGGTAAATTTGTATTTAATTGGCCAAAATATGAATCAAGTATGGTTACATATCCAAGCGTAGAATTAATACCTGAAGTAATACTTGCAACAGTAGATGATGTTGACAGCTTACCCTGCATTGAAGAAACTACTTGATTATTTAGAACTGCCAAACTCGCTTTAATCTTTTCAGTACTGTTTGTAATATAGGAAATATCCTTATTTGTATCTTCGAAATCAGCATCTATTTCTGCTGATAATGAAGATAAATCAGCATTTGTTGTATTAATTATTTTCTTAATTGCATCTTTCTCTGCTGAAGAAATATTGAGATCATTGACCTTTTTCTCTATATCTAAAAAAGAAGATTGAGCATTATCAACTGCTTTCTTACCTTTTTTCTTTAAAGAATTAACTTCGCTTGATACAGAAACTGATTTTTTATTAACCTCATCTGCATTGAAATCAGTAACACTGAATTTAACGTCAACTTTGTCTAATTGCTGCTTTAATTCATTAATCTTGCTTTGTGCAAGCGTCAACTCACTCTTCATAGTATTAAGAACTGTTGTTTGATTGCTCAATTGATCTTTTAAACCACCTAATTTTGTAAGTAGATTAACAGTAACTTCTGTCTTAGTATCCTTTGCGTTTGAGCCTAAGGATAATGTGTAAGTTTGTAAGAACGGCTTAATTTGCTCAAAATTGTCTAAAGTGAGATATATCTGCAATTCTTGTATATTTTGCTGCTTTTGAGGAACAATCACACATACATCATGCTTTCCAACAATTAATGCACTTATACATGAAACATTTCCGTCATATTTTACAACAGTAAAATCAGTATAAAAATTGTTTAGTATATTTGTAGTATTTCCTGTTGTTGCATTAAAATTTGTTTCCTCATATACTCCTATTGAAGGCGTAAACTTATTGAGCTGTAAAGATAGATTTGTGAGAAAAAGAACAACAATTAATGGAAGAACCAACAAGAATATTGTCGTATACCTGTATTTCATTACAGTTTTGCTATTTTCAACAATTTCTTCAACAAAATTCTTTTTCACTTAGCTCACCTTCTTAAGATATGTTTAATACATTTTCCTATGAATGTAATTATTTTTAAAGTTATTGTTTTTGAAAACAGAATGTTCAATTAAATATACCTTATATCAACCCATGTACATTATATCTTCTTTTAATAATAATTCAATCTGCTGAGAGAATCTTATTAGATGCATAATATACCTACCTTTCAGAAATTGCCCGTCTTATATTTCTTAATAAAAATGAATCTTGCTGAAAAGCAGAGATCTCAAATAGATTATCTATCTCTTTAAAACTAGGAAGAGAATATTTCTGAATATATAACAGTTATAAAAGCCTCCGATGGGAATTGCACCCATGACCTCGAGATTACAAGTCTCGCACTCTGCTAGCTGAGCTACGGAGGCAGTTGTTGCAAAGAAGAAGCAAAATGTTTATAAATTTTGTCATAGCAAGATTTATATATTAATCATCCCTAAAGAACTTTATGGGACTTTTACATAGAATAAAGGTATGGTTGTCGTTACAAAAAGCCAAAAATGAAGAGAGTAAACATATTCTCACTAAAAATGAAGTGCTGCATGTTGCTAAAGACTTAGAACTTAAAGAAAAGAAATTGAAGAATTTCTATGTCAAAAATACAGTTAAAAAGATAAGAAAAAAGTGAGAATAAAGTAAAAGAAAATCTACTTTAGCTCTAGATTAATTATCTCATTAATCTCATCCTCTCTTACAGAACAACCATTAAGTTTAATGCCCCATAAAACTCCTTCTAAAATTGCTTTATTTAAATCTACTTGCTTGAATTTTGCATCTGTAAATTCCTTATATAACCCTAATTCAAAACTAATAACAGCTAATTCTATTGAACGAATTACTCTGAGATTCTTTAATTCTTCTTTCATTTGTTGAAACTTTTCCATATCTATAGTTATTTTTGTACCTAATTTTCTCTCTAAATAACGTACATGACCTTCAGGGTCTTCAATCAATTTTCTTGTTGTTCTTTCATCTATTACTATAGCTTCTGCTTTAACAAATTTTGCACAAGAAATAACCTCCATCTCTGCAAAATGCACTAATTGAATATTATTTCCAAATGCTTTAAAGCAACTATTGATTAAATCAAGAAGATATTGTGCATAATCTTGAATAGATTTATTAAAATAGATATCTAAAGTGTTATTATTAAAATAAGGTAAGACTTGCAATGCCTCTAACTTATATTTTTTTGTAGACAATGGTTGTGTGATAACTTCCCCATAAACTGAAGGTGTAATTATAAACTCACCATTAAACTTTTTTTTTAATGGATCTAATATCCACAACAAATTGTTAATTGTTAAGCTGATGATTGGACCTGAATCAAAGACTAATGCTTTCATTTGTTTACACCTTATTAATTTACACTTTATTATTAACTGTGGATTGTCTGAATAATAATCTTGTAAATTGCAACCTCTGCTTAACATCAATCTTCTCTGGAAGAAAATCTATAACTTTAGTTTTACCAATATATTTCATTAACTCCCATTGTGATATGTTCAGCAATTTTGCAGTTTGTGCTAATGAGATTCCATGATCATAAATCTTACTGCCTTTTTTGATTTCAGCTTCATTAAAAACATGTTTTATGTAGAGATTCAACTGCCTATCTTTCTTTGTTATCTCTTTTGTCAACTGATTTATTTCTTTATTGAACCTTTCTATCTTATATTTTTGCAGATAGTTTCTTGCTTTTATTAATCTCGTGATGAATTGTGGATCAATATTATCCTCGCGCTCTACTATTTTATATAATGCATAAGCAACAACTGCAATAGAAACAGAATGAACATCCTGAAAAACAGAAGCACAATGAATGATCTCATTGCTAATATTGCCTAAATCATTAATATCCTTTCGTTGTAACTTAATAATTAATTTGTCAAGAACAACTATTATATCGCATCTTACTTTTTCTTCAATAATCTGCTTTTCATCACCCATGCAGTTTTTATTATTCTTCATTTTTATAAATTCTTCGCTTATAGTTGAAAACATTAAGAATTGATTTTCGAAAATTATATAAATAAACCCCCAATCTGATTGATTATGTTGCAGATAATAAAGAGGTTTGTACACAAGATATTTAGAGATATCTTTCGCACAAGAAAAGTATTAAAAGTTGGATTTTATGGACCACCTAATGGTGGAAAAACTACATTAGCCAATAGAATATGTAAAGATTGGTTAGGAGAAGAGATGGGTTCTGTTTCAAATGTTGCACATGAAACACGAGAGATTACTATTAAAGAAAATGTCTCAATTCGTTCACAAGGCAAAGAATTAATATTTAATTTTGTCGATACTCCAGGAATAGCTACAAAAATTGATTATGAAGATTTTTTAAAGCATGGATTCACTGTACGAGATGCAAAAGAACGGGCAAAAGAAGCTACAAAAGGAGTTATTGACTCAATCACGTGGCTTGATACAATGGATGTTGTATTGGTTGTTCTTGATGCTACAATCAACCCTTATTCACAAGTAAATATTACTATAATCGGCAATCTTCAGGCAAGAGAGATTCCTGTGCTAATTGTTGCTAATAAAATAGACTTAAAAAGAGCAGATGTAAATAAAATAAAAGCTGCTTTTCCACAATATGATGTTGTAGGAATATCTGCAAAACATGGGAATAATGTTGATGAGTTCTATGAAGCATTGTTTGTATTGGCAGGGTGAATTTATGCTAACACTGCAATTTATCCCATTTACTGAAATCGAATCATTATCTTCAGATGAAAGAATTGAAAAATTACTTTCAATTGTACGTGAGAATAAAATTGCGCTTGTTGAGGGAACATTGCATAAAGAAGAATCTGCTGCACTTATAAAAAAAACAATGGAGAATATAAATCAAGAATTCAGAGGTATTGAATTTGCTGTAATATATCCTGAGCAGAATGATGATGCAATGTTTAAGCGATTACGATTAAAGTTGATTAATGTACTCTTAGGAAACAGGCGAGGATTGACAATAATTGGTCCAGCAAGTGTTGTTAAGGAGATTAAGCAAGATCCACATAAAATTGACCTTTATACAACTTCTCATGAACAAAAAAGTAGAAAAGTATTAAAACAAAAACATAATTCTTCTTCTAAACGATAAGATATCATTTTGTAAAGAGTTGTAAGAAATAGTTAATTGATAAAGAGGTTTTTCAATGCCACACCAATGTGTACGATGCAATGTGTTATATTCAGATGGGTCGAATGAAATTCTGAAAGGCTGCAGCTGCGGGTGCAAGTTATTCTTTTATGTAAAACGAGATCAAATAGAAAAGATGAGGACAGCTACAAAAAATCTTTCCGTAGAACAACGGCAAGAAGTTGAAGAACAGGTGCATGATATTCTTGATGTTAGTGAATCAGAACCAGTTATTCTTGATTTTGAATCAATAAGGATTCTAGAACCTGGAAAATTTGAAATCGATTTAGTTAATCTGTTTAATAAAGAAAAACCAGTCATCTATAAGTTAGAAGATGGGAAATACATGATTGATATAGCGCAGACATTTAAGAGGAATTTAGAAAAATAATATTTGTTAGTTCACCTCGTTCACTCAACAAATATTAAGATTAATTACGGTTTTATTCAAAAAGGTGAGAAAGTGAAGATAATGAACGATAAAATTGCTATTGATGTAGTTCTTCTTCTTCCACAAGAAATAATTGATGAAGCAATTAAAGTTAATAGTAAGTTGAATAATGATCAAATTGTATTAAATAATAAGAATTGTCTGCCACATATTAGTTTGTGTATGGGAGTTGTTCAGAAGAAAGATTTGCCTATTGTTGCAAAGATAATAGAAAATATAGCTTCAGATACTCAAAGATTAAACTCAGAATTAACAGGAATTAAAGATTATACAGCATTTGATATTAGGAATAATATACAACTGCAAAAACTTCATGAAATGTTAATGAATAAATTATCACAATACTTAACATATGATGCAACAGTTGAAATGTTTTATTCTTCCCATTTAGTTGAACCAAAATCATTGTTCTGGGTAAATAATTATAAAGATAAATTTAGCTTTGATAATTATTATCCTCACATTACTCTAGGAGTAGGAAAAGTTGAGAAGAAAAAAATGAATCTTACTTTTACTGCATCAACTGTTGCATTATGCCATATTGGTAATTATTGTACTTGCAGAAAAGTTTTGTTTACTGCTGATTTAAAAAAATAATTCAACTAATTGTGTAAAAAATTTCTGAAAAGAAATTTTTTACTTTCCACTTACTATCTCCACAATATCTAAGTTCTTTAATACATGCTCTCTGCCGATTGTTCGTTTTGTTCTGACATCTTTTGCACAGATGAATTTGTTGCCAAAGTCTGTATGCAATCTAAATGCAAAGCTTAATGCTGTTGTCTGCGGCGGCATTAAAAAACAATCTGGAATAACATTTCCTTTTGAATCTTCTAATTTATTAACTCCACCTGGAAAAATTGCAACATATTGTAATAAATTAAAAACAGCGTCATTTATTACTTGCTGTACTCCAGTAGAACCATATTTCTCAAGAATGTTTTTTTTGATGAATTCTAATGCTTTCTTTTGTTTTTCAGATAGTTTTCCTGGATTGATAACATTGAAAGAAGCATCTCCTGGCACATATTTTATTAACTGATGCTTTGCTGCTTCTCGTAATGCTAATTCTGATTCTGCACTTATTGGAATAATGATGTATTCTGGAAATTGCTGTTTTAAACGTTCAATATTTTTTTCAGCAATTGGAATATCGACTTTGTTTGCAGCAATAAGCATTGGTTTTGTCTTTTTACGCAGTGCTTGTGAAATTGAATATAGAATATCTTCACCCCATTCAATTGGTTTTTCTTTTTGTATTTTCAACTCCCTGATAACTTCTTCAACCATATCTTCATTTACCCTTAAACCAGACAATTGTTTTGCTAATGCTTTTGAAATATCTGATTTCTCCTGCATAATTTGCCTGGCGAATCGTTCCCAACCTTTTTTAAGAATGCCTAAGTACCACATATCCAGCTCTTTTTCTAAGAATTTTACATCATTTAATGGGTCATAACTTCCAACAGGAACAGGCTCTCCTTTTTCATTTACACTCCCTGAAGCATCAATAATATGTACTAATGCATCTGCCTGCCTTAAATCATCAAGAAATTGATTGCCCATGCCTAAACCTTCATGCGCTCCTGGAACCAATCCAGCAACATCCATCAAATCAACAGGAATAAATCGAGAGCCTTCTAAGCAATAACCTTCTCTTGGATTTGAAACTTTCCCAAATTCTGCTGCAACATCTTTCACCTTAACAAAACCTACAGCGTGATTTGGCTTAATAGTTGTAAAAGGATAATTCGCAATATCTACTTCTGCCAATGTCGCAGCTTTGAAAAATGTTGATTTTCCTGTTGATGGTTTTCCGACAACTCCTATAAACATAGTAATACCTCCTACACACTAAATGCTAACTCACTGCCATGTTAATCAATTTTTCTTATAAGAGAAATTGATGTATATAAAAAGCTTTATAAATCTGGATAATACATAAAAACTATGAGCTCAGAACCGCATGATATCCTAATATCAAAATTTGAAGTAAAAGCAACTGATGTTATTAATTTGAATGAGTTTTATATCTCGCTTCACGATTATCTCTGGCATGAAAAATATGCTGAGGATAAGAATACAAAATTTCCTGAAACATTTTATTTTGAATCTCGAACACAGCAAGGCGGAAGAGAGATTTGGGTATGGTGGAGATGTGAAAAGGTTGAGCATGATTCTAACTTTTTTAAAAGAAGGCTTATTGTAGATTTACATGGAGTTGGTATGAAAGAGGTTGAGATTGTCAGAAATAATACAAAGTTTAAAGCTAATTCTGGAAAAGTTGAAGTACTTGTGCAATTGAAATTGGCTATTGATTTTAAACATATGTTTTCTGGACCAATCTGGGGAAATATTCTTGATGTATTTTACAAGAGAATATATCATAAAAGAATTGAAGGACAGAAAAAAGAAGCATTGAAAGATGCATATAAATTTCAAGAATTTGTAAAACGACAGATGGATCTAACATCATTTGAACATAAAAGACAATTTGCACCGCCACTTGGTTTTGATGATCCACATTATTAGTAGAGAACTTTTATCTTTTTCTTTCCTGTTCTATATAATATTTGAAAACATCAAATGGTTGTGCTCCAACAAGCTTTGTATTGCCAATGAAAAAAGTTGGTGTTGAGATAACACCTTTTGCTTTTCCTTCTTCTTTATCCTGCAATACATTTATATTTGTTTCATGACTTTTTTGGCATGCTTTGAATGCATTCATATCTAAATTCAAATCTGAAGCAATATCCTGTAATTCACCCATATCATACGAAACATTTATTAAAAATTGCTGTCTTTTATATAATTCTTTTTCATAGTATTGGAATCTTCCTAGTTTATCTGCACATTCTGCTGCTTCAGATGCAAGTGTTGTACCATGATATAAATCCTCTAAAGGAAAATTCTTATGAATAACCTTTATATTATCTTTATAATATTCTTTCAACTGCTTTAATGTTGACTGTACTTGCTTGCAGTATTCACATGCATAATCTGAATATTCATAAATAATAACTTGTTTTCCAGTTATCTGTGCATTTTGGGTATATTTATAGGAGAAAAACAATAAAATCATAATGAATAAAATCGTTAAGATGTATATTGCAATACTCCAACCATCAAGCTCCAAATCTTCCTGCTTTTTTATGATTTGATTCTTTATGACTACATTACCTGTATTATTATCTTGATATTTCTCTGATTCTTTTTCTTCTGAATCTCTTTTTGCTATTGCTTGCTCAACTTTCTTTTTGATAGGCTTTAGAACTTTCTTTTCTCTTGGCTTTTCGTCAAGTATTTCAGAAATTATCTTTCTGGACTGTTCCTCAGTATGCATTTTCTGTTCCAATTTCTTAATCTTTTTTTCAATTGTGATTTTATTATCTGAAAACTCTTTTTCTTTCATAATTCCTGCTTTATATGCTCTATCAAGATGTTCAATCTCCATCTTTAACCTATTGATTTGCTCCTTCATCATTGCTAGGAAAAATAGTATTCTTTAAATAATTTTCTATTAAAGAGTAGGTACTTAATAGTAACTTATTGATGGTAGTTTTTAAGGTGGTGCAATTGATATAAATAAACAATGTTTCTTTTCGTCTGATTTAAATATGAAATGAACTTCGCCAATTGAATGGATTGCACGAGAATAAAAGGAAAAATTATTGGAGGAAGTTTCAATAAAGTTATTATTAGGCAGAAACAAGAAGAAAATATTCAACTGGGCGAGCTTTTAGTCAGCTGTAAAGAGAAAATATTGCTGCAAGTGTATGACTTAATTTATGCAAGCCAGCTTTCACAACAGAATCTTGAATTGATCTCTGGTATGCAATTAGAGAAGAATGCTGAAATAGATTTTTTTGAACAAGAACTGAGAAATTACACATTAGCTTTTGCTAAGAATCTTGTGCAGCTCCAAGATAATAAGATTGCATTATGCAAGGAATTGCCTATTTTTTTTAGTGATGTTCGTGAGATTACAAAGGATGATTTCTTAATGATGAAGAATCCTGAAAAAGCATTACGTATCGGGAAATTACGTTCTGGAAATAAAGTAATTGATTTAGATATTGTATTGGATGGAGAAAAAACATTTAGTGAGCATATCCTTATTGCATCATCAACTGGAAAAGGAAAAAGTAACTTAACATCCTGTTTATTGTATGACTGTATAGATAAAGAATATTGTGGTATTTTGATTCTTGACCCACATGATGAATATTATGGCAGAAATAAACTTGGGCTGAAGAACCATAGCCTAAAGGAAAAAGTGCATTATTATACCCCTTATAATCCTCCTGCTGGAGCGTATAGCTTACGAATCCATATCACTACATTGAAACCTTCTCACTTTAATGGTGTCATTCTCTGGAGTGATGCACAAAAAGAAGCAATATATAGTTATTACAAAAAGTATAAAGAAAAATGGATTGAAGCATTGCTATTGTCAAAGAACGAAGAAAATGAAAATAATGATTATCATGATATGACACTAGCAGTAGTTCGAAGAAAATTAATGCAGATACTTGATTTGCGGATTAAAGATAATTTGGTTTTTTCTAATAGTATATTTGACATGGATAATGGAAAAACTACAGTAGCAGAAGTATGCAACCAGCTAGAAAAGAGCAGTAAGGTAATCATAGACACTTCTTTGTTTAGCAGTAAAGTTGAGATACTGCTTGGGTCATTGTTTACAACAGAGATATTTTCTAGATATAAACGTTATAAAATCGATGGAATCTTAGACACAAAACCAGTTATATCTATAGTAATTGAAGAAGCACCCCGCGTTTTAGGAAAAGAGATTGTACAATTAGGTAATATTTTTTCTACAATTGCTAGAGAAGGAAGAAAATTTAAAGTAGGATTGCTTGCTATAACACAAATACCCTCGCAAATTCCAAGAGAGATTTTAGCAAATATGAATACTAAAATAATTCTAGGCATTGAAATGGCTTCTGAAAGACAAGCAATTATAGAATCATCTGCACAAGATTTAACAGATGATAATAGAACAATAGCAAGTCTTGACAAAGGAGAAGCAATAATCAGCAGCACATTCCTGAAATTTGCAACACCTGTGAAAATACCGTTTTTTGATGATATTATCAAACAAAAGAGATTAGATTTTTATAGTAATACGACTACATCTAGTAATAGTGATAATGATATAATCATTAAAAGACAATTTGGTGGAGTAAAGAATTCCATGGATAATTATGATAACAAAACAAAATCTATCTAATAGAAGAAGAATGCTGCTGATTTTTACAGTTTTTATACTATTAATTATATTATCTTCTTTTGCTTCTGCTCAAGGATATATTTATATGGATACATTAAAAAAGAATAAGATAGTTAATGGCATCACTATTATTTTTCAAGATGTCAGCACTGATGGTGGAAGCTGTATATTTAAGATTAATGAAAAAACATATGTTATTGAAAAAGGAGAGATAGAAACAATTGGAAAAGTTAAGATCTGGGTCAAAGAGATTTATCCTGTACGAAGCAAAGAACAAGAATCTGATGTTTGTGTTGTACTTGTTGCAGGAATTGATATTAAAAGAGAATCTACTGAAGCTGTTGTTTTAGATGATAAACAAGAAATAGAAATGATAAACAAAATAAACAGCAGTTCTGATGCTGCTGCGGATAAACAAAGCAGTATAATATCTGAAATAGAAGATAATCAAAATAATAGTAATGATAGTAAAATAACAGTTGATATAATTGTTGAAAATAATGAGAAAGATACTGAAGAAAATAATGTTGATGCTAAAAAAGGGATGATTCAAAGAATGATTGATTTCTTCAGAAATTTGTTCAAATAATAATAATAAATAATTTTGCATCATTTTTTTATATACCTATTGATTTCCAACATCTATGAAGTTTGCACATATAAGTGATGTTCATATTGGATCGTGGAGAGACAGCAAGATGCGTGATATCAGTACAAATGTATTTGTAAAAACTGTTGATATGTGTATTGAAATGCAGGTTGACTTTATCCTGATCAGTGGGGATTTGTTCAATACATCATTGCCAACAATTGATAAATTAAAGATTGTTGTTGAAAAGCTGCAGGAAGTGAAGAAAAAAGGAATTGCTGTGTATGTAATTGCTGGAAGCCATGATTTCTCACCAAGCGGGAAAACAATGCTTGATGTGCTGGAAAGTGCAGAATTGTTTGTGAATGTTGTCAAAGGTTTTGTAAAAGAGGAAAAATTATATCTTTCTTTTACAATTGATAAAAAAACTGGTGCGAAGATAACAGGTATGCTTGGGAAAAAAGGGATGCTAGACAGATATTATTATCAAGCATTATCATTAGATGAGCTTGAAAAAGAGGATGGATTTAAGATATTTATGTTCCATACTGCAATCACTGAATTTAAGCCAAATGAGTTTGAATTAATGGATTCAATGCCTTTATCTTACTTTCCGAAAGGATTTAATTATTATGCGGGAGGACATGTCCATTATATTTTTCAAAGCAACCAAAAAGAATATGGATTATTTGCATACACTGGTGCATTATTTCCTAATAATTTTAGAGAATTGGAAAAATATAAATGTGGAGGATTTTATATTTATGAGGACAATGCCATCACTTACAAACCAGTAATGCTTTATGATGTTGTTTCTCTTGAATTTGACTGTGAAGATAAGACTGTTGAAGAAATTCATTCTATTGTCCTACAAGACCTGAATAAAAACGATTTCAAAAATAAGATTGTAACACTTCGCTTTTGTGGAAATCTTCTGCATGGCAAAGCAAGTGATATAGACTTCAGAATAATTTTCCAGCAGCTTTATGAAAAAGGAGCTTATTTTATTATGAAAAATATTACAAAATTAACATCTAAAGATTTTATCTCAGTCATAACAGATATCGGGAATAACAGAAATATTGAAGAGAATATTATTGAAGAGAATATCGGAAATCTAAGCAATCCTTTCTTTGATGGAGAAGAGAAAAGAACAACACTTTCATTGCTGCAATCATTATCAGCTGAAAAATTAGAGGGTGAAAGAAGCGTTGATTTTGATGAAAGAATTAAGAAAGATGCATTAACTGTGCTGCCGCAGAGATTGAAGGAAAGAATATAAGATAATAAAAAATTGAAAAGATTATTCCTTTGCATATAATATAATAGCGTCTTTCTTTAATGCGTCTATATATTCTTTTACTGCTGTCTGCTTTTTTTCTGCTGATGTTGCTGCTGCTATAAATGATTTTAGATCTGAAAAGGATTCATTCTTTGCAGTCAGTTTTATGATATGATAACCAAATTGTGTTTTAACTAACGGCGAAAGCTCATCTTTCTTTAGTTTAAGAGATGCTTCTTCAAATGGCATAACCATATTTCCTTTTCCAAACCAGCCAAGATCACCGCCATTATCTGCAGATGGATCATCTGAGTAATGCTTTGCGAGCTGTTCAAATTGTTCTCCTGATGCTATCTTTTTAAGCAGAACAGCACCTAATTGTTTTGCTTGTTCTTCTGTTCTATTATTGCTGCAAAACATTGATGAGTTATAACAAAGTAGTATATGCGAAGCACGCAACTGCACAATATCTTCTTTATTTTCATTGTAATATGTTTCTAACTGTTTTTCATCGAGAATAATTTTGTTGTAGACTTCTTGCGATAGTAATTTATTGATTATTAATTGCTGTCTGTAAATACTCTTAACAGTGTCTATTGATCCAGCTTGTTCTTGGAGTTTCTTTATAAATTCTTCTTTTGTCAAGCCAACTGATGCAATAAAATCATCTATTGCTTTGTTTAGCTCATCATCATTGACAGTTATTTGTTTTTTAGCAGCTTCCTGCAATAATAATCTTTTTACAATAAGCTGCTCTAATATTGTCTTTTCTAATTGTTCTTTTCCAATTGCTTGTTGGTACTGTGGAGGTAATAAATTTATTTCATTTGCTAGATCTTCTGTTGTTATTTTTTCATTATTGACTGTTACAAGAGTATTTTTGTTTGTTTGTGCAAGAAGATAACCAATGATTACACCTATAATTAATAGTATTAAAATAATTGCTGTATAGAAGAACTTGTTTTTATAGAACGGCTTCTTTTGCTGATGATGCTGCGAATGATGGTGGAGGTGATGATGCTTTTCTACTGCTGAATCTTCTTTTTTTGGTTTTGTATTAATTTTTAATAATTGTTCTTGATGCATCTCATTTGCAGGTTCAGCATGATGTTTTTCAGCTATTTCTTGAGTTTCAGTTTCTTTTTTTTCTTCAGATATATTTTCTTCAGGCAAGATAATCACCAATGATTGTGGTATAGGATTTATTTATAAAGTTAGCGATAACTATTTAAACATAGATTATAAGAAAGATGGTATGTTTGATGTTGTTATTGGAAGAACTGAGGATGAATTGAAGAAATTTGGCAAGAAAGGAGTAATCTTCTTAGGCAGACAATACATCCAGATGGGACAAACTACGTCTTTGTCTAATAATATTTATCTTGATGTCATTCGATCTCACGTTGTGTTTATCGTTGGTAAGAGGGGAGGTGGAAAATGTCTTGATGGAGATACACTTATCCCATTAAGTGATGGTAATGTTAAAAGAATTAAAGACCTTGCAGAAAATAATGAGAGTATATTTACATTATCTGAGGATATGAGAATAAAACAAGGTTTAAAAACACAATTTTATAAGCGCTCAGTTACAAAACTTCTTGAAATAGAGTTTAGAACTGGGAAAAAAATAAGATTAACACCAGAACATCCACTCCTAACAGTAAAAGGGTGGATTCCTGCTGATAAACTATCAATATCATCGAGGATTGCTACACCGAGAAAAATTGAAGCGTTTGGCAATAAATCTCTTAAAGAATCCGAAGTGAAATTGCTTGCTTACTTAATAGCAGAGGGTCATCTTGGTAATGGTTTTGTATTATTTACTAATTCAGATAGAAAGATAATAAATGATTTCAAACAAAGTATTTATGATTTTGATAAAAATCTTCGTGTTGAGAATCACAGCCATGAATTTTGTTTTCGTGTTGCACAAATCAAAAAAGTTATGAATGAACAAAGTGATATAAATAACAAAGAACAATTTGTAAATAATCCTCATTTTGATCATTCTTCTATAAGAAATTGGTTAGATAAATTTAACCTTTATGATAAACTTGCTCCAAAAAAGTTCATACCTGAATGTATCTATACTCTTCCAAAATACCAATTATCTTTGTTTTTGAATAGACTTTTCTCTTGTGATGGAACAATCTATAGGAAAAGTGAATGTACGTGGACTATCTCTTATTGTTCCTCATCATATCAAATGATTATGCAAATACAACATCTTTTGTTGCGATTCGGGATAATCTCTTTCCTAAGATATAGAACAATTAAGGAAATCCATACAGCTTATGAATTGGTAGTCAATGGTGAATATGTAAACAAATTTATTCAAGAGATTGGTTTTTATGGACGAAAAGAAGAAAGAGCTGCTCTTGCGTTACTAGAATCACCACAAGTAATACGCAATACTAATCTTGATACAATTCCAAAAGAAATATGGGATTTGTATGTCCCAAATAATTGGGCAGAGATTGGAAGAAAAATAGGATATAAGTATCCAAAAGCGTTAAGAGAAAGTAAACACTATTCCCCATCTCGACAGAAACTACTTCAAATTGCAAGAGCTGATGAATCTGAATTACTTATGAAATTTGCATCATCTGATATATTTTGGGATGAAATAGTTTCACTTCAACAAATTGAAGGTAATTTTGAAGTATATGACTTAACTATTTCTGATACTCATAATTTTATCGCAAATGACATCATCGTCCATAACTCTTACACAATGGGTGTCATTGCTGAAGGAGTTAGTGATCTTCCTGATGAAGTTAAGCAGAATATTAGTGTCATCATTCTTGATACAATGGGTGTTTATTGGACAATGAAATATCCAAATAAAAAAGATGAACTGCTGCTAAAGGATTGGCAATTAAAATCAAAATCAATTGATATCAAGATATATACGCCAACTGGATTCTATAAGCGATATGTAAAAGAAGGAATTCCGACAGACAAACCATTTTCAATAAAACCAAGCGAATTGGATGCAACAGACTGGCAACTAACATTTGATGTTACAGCAAATGATCCTATGGGTGTATTTATCGAAAGGATTGTTAATCAATTAAAAGAACAGAATACTGATTATGGTATTGAAGAGATTATTGCTGCAATAAAAAAGGATACTAATGCTGATAAATCTGTCCGAGATGCAGTTGAAAATAGATTTTTGAACACAATATCATGGGGACTTTTTGATAAAGAAGGAACCCCTTTTTTAGAATTAGCAGCAGGAGGACAAGTAACTGTTCTTGATGTATCCTGTTATGCAACAATGCCTGGAGGATGGGCTGTTAAAAGTCTTGTTGTTGGTTTAATCGCACAAAAATTATTTGTCCAAAGAATGATTGCAAGAAAATTTGAGGAGTTTGGCCAAGTAAATTCAGCACTACATTATTTTAGTGAGACACCACAAGAAAAACAAGATATGCCAATGGTTTGGCTTGTTATTGATGAAGCACATGAATTTCTTCCTGTTGTTGGAAAAACAGCAGCAAGTGATGCTTTAATTACAATTCTTAGAGAAGGCAGACAACCTGGAATCTCTTTAATCTTAGCAACACAACAACCAGGAAAGATTCACACAGACGTCATGACACAGAGTGATACTGTAATCAGCCATAGAATAACTGCAAAGCTCGATACAGAAGCACTTGGGACATTAATGCAAAGTTATATGAGAGAAGGATTAACTACACAATTAGATAATCTACCACGTACATTTGGTGCAGCAATTATTTTTGATGATACTAATGAAAGAATGTATGCTATGAAAATACGACCAAGAATAAGCTGGCACGGTGGAAGTTCCCCTATTGCATATCATGGAAGTACAAATACCGAAATTTGACTATGATATAATTAGATGAAATTATTGATTCAGAATTTTCTTTATCTCATCAACTTTGTGAGTTACTGCAACTATTTTATCGTCTTCAAAAAATAATACTGTTGGTACAGAAGAAACTTCAAATTTTTTTGCAAGCTCAAACCCTTCCGGAGTAGAAGCATCAATTGATTCCCCAATTAATGTTACTGTCTTCATAAATTCTTTTACTTTTGGACAATAAACACAAGTTGGGGTTGTAAATAATTTATAGGATAACACTTAATCACCACTTTATTATGTTATATTTCTTTTTATTTTTTAATTGTTATTTAAAATTTCAGAATGACTAAGAACTATTTAAAGCTTTAGTATTTGCGAATAGAATCAGCATTACGAGCGAGGATAACTACGACTTTATCTGGATTGATGGACACTACTCTTTGCCATGAAAAATTTATTTTTTAAATAGAGATAAACAAAAATGTTTATTCCTATTATTAATAAAAAGACTGCATACAATAAAGTGTCTTTGAGAATCTTCTGCACAATATCATACCAGAACTGTTCTGGAAATAAGTTAATAAGATTGTCTTTTTCAGGACTTAATATCCAATAATCATTATCAAAAAGAATGTAATGGATACCTATAAACTTCTTTTGAAATGTTTCGTTTGTTTGATTTGCTGCTATTGTTATGAATAAGAAGATATATAATAATGAAGCAAAAATAAGAATCTTTGCAAATGATTTCTTGAATTTATGTCTGTAGAAATAAAATAATGCAATAAGTGATGATATAAATAAGATAAGTATTATCGTATAAACTATCTTTGAAAATCTTATAAGATGTTTTACATCAACAAGATGCAGTTTATCACGATCTGAAAAGAACTGTGATGTAATATTCTGCTGGTTGTTGTTTAGATAAAGGAAAAGATCAATTGTTGCATTATCTACTACTGCTTTGTCGAATCTTGCATATACTCCATTTTTTTCGTATTCATATTTATAAAATGGAAAATTGTAGAGTGTATTCTTATAATTTGCCAATAATATAAACGAAAAAAGAGAAATTATAATAAAAATAAAAAGAAGATAATATAAAATAACATTTTCTTTTTTTTCCTTACCAAAAATATCCTTAGTTCTATTATTTTCAATCTCAGCCATAATAATATTTTCCTGTTTGTTTCTGCTCTCTATCTAATTGTGAACCTGGCTTATTAATCCTAGGCCTTCCTGAAAATTCATCTCTCCGTAATGTAATATCTACTTCTTTCAGTAATGTATTCATTCCTTTTTCCATTGCAAATGGTCCTTGTGAATCTCCAGCAAGCGAGGGAGTGCCAGTGAATACAAGCAATCTGTCACTAAGATAATCTAAGAATAATAAATCGTGATCAACAACAAGCAATGTGATTGAACTTGTTTCAACAAGATTACGCATGATCTTTGAAAGAGATAATCTTTGCTCTACATCTAAATAAGCAGACGGCTCATCAAGCAAGAATAAATTTGCGTCTCTAGCTAAACATTCTGCTATGGCAACTCTCTGCAATTCTCCACCTGATAATTGGTTTATCTGCTTTGTGAATAATGGTTCAAGTTCTAATGGCTTGATAATATCATTGCTGTGTTCTGCAATAGCTCTTTGAAGAATATTAATTACTAATTCTTCAGAAGTATTCTCTATATATTGTGGCTTGTATGAAACTTTTACTTTCATATCTATCTTTGAGTCATCTGGTTCCATGATTCCAGCTAAAATTTTAACAAATGTTGTTTTTCCAATACCATTTTGTCCAAGAATTCCTACTATTTCCTGTTTGTAAAGCTCTCCTGCTGTTACTGAAAGCTTAAATTTATCTAGCTGTTTACTGAAATCATTCCATGATGTTAAACATTGCTTTCTTGCTGTTGTAAATGGAGCTTTTATCTCAAATTTAATAGGTATATCTCTAAATCGCATATTCTCTTCTTTTAGAAAACCTTCAAGATATGTATTTAATCCTGATTTTGCTGATTTTGGCTGAGAAACAATACCAAAACATCCTTCCCTTCCATACATTATATGAATTATATCAGCCATGTAATCTAACGCAATTAAATCGTGCTCTATTACTATTACAGCTGTTTCTTCATCCGCCAAATCTTTAATGAATCTTGCAACCCGCAGTCTTTGATTTATATCTAAATATGAAGTTGGCTCATCAAATACATAAAGATTTGCTTTCTTTAAGACAGTTGCTGCGATTGCAACACGCTGCAGTTCTCCTCCTGAAATCTGTTTTATATCATGCTGCAAAATAGATTGAATACCTAATAATTCTGCAATATTTTCTATTTGATTTTTTTCGTCAACTTTCTTGAGAAGATCAATTACTTTTCCATTTGTTGTCTTTGGAATTAAATCTACATGCTGTGGTTTGTAGGAGATTTTAATTTTATCTTGCTTTACTTTTTCGAAAAATGCCTGAGTTTCCGTACCTTTAAAAAAATTAAGAATTCTTTTATAATCAACTGCTGCTGTTTCTCCTAAATTTGGCTGAAGCAATCCCGCAAGAATTTTTATTGCAGTTGTTTTTCCAATACCGTTCATTCCAACTATACCAACAACCTTGCCAAAAATTGGAGTTGGAAATGAGTATAAAGCATATTTATTTATTCCAAATCTATGAATTGGTGAATAATTTAATTGCTCTGGAAGATTAATAATTGAAATCGCATCAAATGGGCATTTCACAACACAAATATTGCAGCCAATGCATATTTCTTCAATAATCTGTGCTTTTGTATCTACCCCTTTAACAATACAATCAGTACCTTGCTTATTCACAGGACAAACTCTAATACAAAGATAGTTACCACACGCTTGAGGACTACAACGATCTCTTCGAACTATAGCTATTCGTGTCATAGCTCTCCAGAATAGAAAAGAATTAATAAAGGTTTGTGTTTTATTATAATTCTGCGAACTTCGTTCAGCAGAATTATTAAATTGATAGATTCATTACATAATTGGGATTTGCTTTGTCTTATGTGCATTCTTCTTGATTATCTGTCTTATTTGTTTTGTTAATTTATTTGTCTGCAAACGATGATCAAACTCTTCATAACTCATACCTAATTCATCTTCATCAGATTGATTGCGATAGAGTTCTGCAGTCGGCTTCTTTATTATGATTTGATTTGGGATTTTTAATATTGCTGCTATTTCTCTGACTTGCTGTTTATAGAGATTACCAATTGGTAAGATATCAACTGCACCATCACCATACTTTGTAAAGTAGCCTAATGTTAATTCAGTTTTATTTCCTGTACCTATGACAATTGCATTGTTTGTATTTGCATAACTATAAAGAATTGCTACTCTGATTCTTGCCTTGAGATTGATTTTTGCGAGATTACTTAGAGGAAATCTTATATTATTTGCATATGTTATTAGAAATGGGTTGATTGACTGAATAATATAGTTGATTTTCAGTTGTCTGCAAACTTGGACTGCATCTCTTACATTTTGCTTTTTTGTGATTCCTTTCTCTGGCATCAGCAAAGCAGTTACATTTTTGCTTTCTAATGCCATTACTACGAGTGCTGCACATACTGCTGAATCAATCCCACCAGAAAGACCTAATACTGCTTTTGTAATATTGTGCTTTTTACAGTATTGTTTAAGATTTTTTGTGATCTGATTACTGATTTTTTTTGGTTGCATGAATAGATGGAAGAGGAATGTGTATAAAAAGATAGTTGTTGAAATAGTAAAATATATAAATGATAACATATTTATAACAATTGTTCACAAAATGGCAACACTGCTCAAAAATGGGATAATGAAAATTATCCAAGTATTCTATAGAAGAAAGAAAGAAAAAATCCATCTTAGAAAACTTGCGAGAGAAACGAAGATGCATGGACAGAGTATTATCCGCTATCTTGATTGTTTAGAAAAAGAGCAAATTCTAAACAGTAAAAAGGAAGGTAATCTTAAACAATATGAACTAATGGATAACAGGAGAACGTATGCAGTTATTTCTCTTTTAGATCTTGAAAAAATGGAGAAATTGCCATTATTACGAAGAAATGCAATAAATATCTATATTAAAACACTTCCACAATTACCTACATTTGTGATTATATTTGGTTCAACTGCAAAAGAAACATATACTGCACAATCAGACATAGATATTCTTATTGTAACAAATACTAAGATAGACACAACTCTGGCAGAAAAAGAAGCAGATGCCCAATGTGGTATGAATATAAGTACATTTCAAATCAACTACAAAAAGTTCATAAAAGAACTTAGATTAAAAGAAGAGCCAGTCATCCAATCTGCAATACAAACAGGATACCCTGTTTTAAATCATATTTTTTATTACGAGGTGCTTTATAATGAAAGAGTATGATCTTAACCAATTAATAGAAAATAAAAAGTTACTGAGTGAGAAAATATCAAGATAGGATTTCTTGATTGGTCAATAATTGGATGTTATTATGCATGCTACCATGCAACACATGCATTAATCATCACAAAAGGTTATTCGTCAAAAAATCATTTAGCAACACTTTGTATATTAATCAAAGAATTTTATAGAAAAGGACTGAACAAAGAAGAAATTGAGATACTCTCCAATTTTCTTGATTATCAAGATGTTCTTTTTTATGTTGAATCAAAGAACAAGCGAGAAGATGCAACCTACTCTTCAAAAATAAGATTTACAAAAGAAGAAGTAGAGTCATTGCGTATAAAGGCAATTCTTTTTGTATCAAAAATAAAAGAAATGATAAAAAAGAGGTAAACATTATGAAATGTGAAATATGTAAGATGAAAATTGAAGAAACATTCTTGAAAAAAATAATAGGTACTTATGTAAAGGATGCAAAAGGAAAGAAGCATACTGTTTGCTTTCAATGCCAAGGCAAGTTTATGAATAATAAGGATGAGATGGTGAAGCAAATAGAGTAAATTATTTAAATGAAAGAAGATTATTGATGACTATGGGAAAATTTAATGTAATTGTAGAACAAGGAGAAGATGGTTATTTACTATCTGAAGTAGTTGAACTACCTGGATGTCATACACAAGCAAAAACATATGATGAGTTATTAAAGAAAACAAAAGAAGTCAGAAAAATCTTAAGAATACAAGTTACTCGAAAGTATTAAAAAGAATTGTTTCTTCTCAGTTATTATGCCTCAGTAGCTCAGTGGTGGAGCGGCGCTCTCGTAATACTAAACTAGAGAAGCGCAGGTCGGGAGTTCAACTCTTCCCTGAGGCTGATTTTTCTTTTGAAAGTAAAACTATAATAGAACACCTATCCCACAGCCAATAGGCATGGTGGCATTACGATGTTCAAAAATAATCAAAAAGATACTAATGTTTTTTGACCTTTGATAGAATATTTTTGCTTATCCTTTTATTTTCTTTGCAATTTCTGGTTTTGAATAA
>JAGVYW010000006.1 GCA_018303075.1 Candidatus Woesearchaeota archaeon
ACGACAATTCAACAGATAAAACTATAGAGATTGTAAATAGCTATGAAAAAAGATTTCATCCATCTAATTTCAGATTACTAATCAAAGAAGGGATCAAAGGTGCAGCAAGCTCAACAAACATTGGAATTAAGCAGGCAAAAGGAGAGATTGTCTGCAGCATTGATTCTGATGCAATTCTACGGAACAACAAATGGATTACAGAAATTGTTTCTCGTTTTCAGGACGAAAATGTTGCAGCAGTTGCCGGCTGCATTTTAGCAGGCAATACTTACAATATTTGGGCAAGGTTAATGGGTGCTGAATTAGAAGACAGATATGACTCAATTCTAACAGAAAATGTTGACCATGTTTCAACCTGCAATACTGCATATAGGAAATCCTCAGTTGAGAAGGTAAATCTATTCGACGAGAATCTATACTATGGTTATGATGTTGACATCTCTTACAAGCTGAAGAATGCTGGCTATGCAATTAAACTTATAAAGACAGTTGGCTGCAATCATTATTGGAAAGAAACTCTTTCAGGTTATCTCAAGCAGCAGTTTAATGTAGCTTATGGCAGACTTTATCTGATAAATAAATATCCTCAGAAAGCATCAGGAGATAAGGTTGCAGGAATGTTTCAATTTGTGCAGGTGCCAATGATTTTTCTGATAGGATTATTTTTATTCTTAAGTATTTTTTCATTACCTTCATTATACATCTCAGCATTATTTTTAGTTTTGTTAGTTATCATGCAATTGCCGCAGACATTTAGGATACTCAAAAAAAAGAAAAATCTTTCTTATCTATTGCTTCCATTCCTGAACATCTTAAGGAATATCACATGGTGTATAGCATTCTTATCATATTATTTTGATAAGATGAGAGGCAAGACAAAGATTAAAATTGTATAGTTGTTTATGTTCTTAATCTCTTAACCATCTGATTTTTGTTCCATCAGATTTATAAATAAATTTATAATTTCACATTTATTTCACAAGTAATATAGTCAAGGCACCAAATAATCGAATATTTTTGTGTGCCTTGACTATCTAGCTAAAGCAAAGTAATGTTCGAAAATCATTTGCTTTAGCTATATATAGAAATCATGAGGATTCAAATGAAAAAAGTTGTTTTTACTATTGCTCCAAAGGTTAATGGAAGAAGACCAGAAAGATCATTTGGCTGTTCATATACTTTATATGATATGCCTAATTTAGGTATTTTATACACTGCTGCTGTTTTACGAAACTCTGGCCATCATGTTGAAATACTCGATGAGCCAGATATTGATTGGGATATTTATGTAGAAAAATTAGTCGCGTTAAATGCAGATTATTATATTCATCATACTCCTATTTTAGCAACGAAGATTGATATTAAATTAACTGATCAAATTCTCCAGCGTTTGCCAAATGCAAAGGTTATTTATTTTGGTCCTCATCCTACATATGTTCCAGATAAATTCTTAACTGACGAACGCATTCTTGTAGCAAGAGGAGAAGCTGAGTTTGTTGTCAAGGACATTGTTGATGGCAGGCAATATTCAGAGATTAAAGGATTAAGCTACTTAAGCAGCGGCAAGATGGTAGAAAACGAAACAGCTGACATTATTCCTGATATCAACTGCCTGCCATTGCCTGCAAGAGATTTAGATAAAAAAAATTATGCAAACCCAAAGATAGGCGGTCAAAAATATACAAATGTATTAACTTCTAGAGGCTGCGCATATAATTGTTATTATTGTGTTCCAAATGCAATCTCATGGGCAAGAGAGCTTGAATGGAAGCGTTTTCACAAGGGAAAGCCTCCTGTAACAAAACGTTCTCCAGAAAAAGTTATTGAGGAGATCAAAGAATTATCAAGACAAGGATATAAAGAATTCTCAATTATCGACGATCAATTTGTCTGGGAGAAAGAAAGAACATTAGCGCTTCTTAATGGTTTGAAAGAGCTAAATATTAAATATGGTATTCTTGCAAGAGCAGACAGATTGACTGATGAGGATATTATAAAAGCATTGGCAGAATCTGGCTGTCAATATGTTGATATTGGTGTTGAATCTTTTGATCAAAAAGTGCTTGATTACATCAGAAAAGGCATGAAGATTGAATGTGTTTATACAGCAATTGATTTGTTGGTTAAATATGGGATTACACCAAAAGTAAATATCATGTTTGGTACTGCTCCTGTTGAAACACGAGAATCTATCATTAACACAATCAAAGAAACAAAAGCATTGCCAATTGATTATTGTATGTTTTCAATAGCAACTCCTTTTCCAGGAACAGATTTTGAGAAACACGTTAAAGAGCTTGGCTGGATGACAGATTCAGGAGAAGGTGACAATATCTATGAAAATCTCAATCCAGCAAAGCGTTCATTGATAAAGCCAGGTCAATTAACAGACAAAGAATTAGAGTCTCTCACAAAACGTGCTAATCGAGAATTTTATCTGAGGCCGTCTATCTTAGCAAAACAGATCAGAAAGACAAATTCTATCAAAGGATTAGCCCAAGGCGTAAAGACTCTAGTTAAAGTTATAAAATAGTAACCAAATTCGTAATTGTTATTACTAAATACAAATTGATAAAAAAACAAACGGAGTGAGTTTTTTTATGAAAGCAATTGAAGCAGTACGAAGAATGTTTTACATGATTCCATCTACTCCTAACTATGTCCAATTTGAGATAACAAATGAGTGCAATCTATCTTGTAAGATGTGTCCAAGAGAAGTGCTTGGTGTAAAGTTCATTAATATGGATTTTGAGATGTTCAAACGCTTAGTTGACAAGCTTGAAGGTGTCAGCATGGTTTCTTTAACAGGATGGGGCGAACCTTTAGTTCATCCTAATCTCATTGATATGATTAAATATTGCAAATCTAAAGGATTGATTACAAAATTCACCACAAATGGCGTGTTGTTTACTCCTGCATTATTGCAGGGCATATTTGATGCAGAATTAGATGAGATTACATTTTCAATAGATTCAATTACAATTGATGCAAAAGATATAAAAAATGAATTAGGTCATCTGAACAAAGTTGCATTAAGATATATCCAGCAGATTCTTGACAAGAGAAAAGAGCACAATGGATTTCCAAAGGTGACATTGCAGGTCATGCTTCAGAAAGGAAGAGCAAAAGATATATTTGATGTTATCGAGTGGGGAGCGCAAAAAGGAGCAGATAGGATAAATATTGGAAGATTAAATTTGAATTTTGATCCAAACCTTGAACGTCCATCGCAGGAAGAAGAACAGTCGATTTTAGATACAGCAGAAAAACTTGGAAAAAAACATAAGATTCAGATTGACTGTATTCAAGGAGGCATTAGCACAGGAATTACAAGAAGTGTCTACAAAGCAGCAAAAAAATATCTTCATAAAAATGGGAAATATTGCTTAAAGATATATGATTACTGTTATGTGAATGTACATGGCAAAATAACCCCTTGCTGTCTGCTTCCAAATTATGCAATTGGTGATTTTAATACAATGAGATTAAAAGAGATATGGAATAGTGAAAAATTCAATCAATTTAGAAAGAATGAAGCAAAGATATGTGGAAAATGTGATGTTATGCGTGTCAAGATGCTTGTTCAAGACAGAAATAATAACTTTTAAATTAATTTAATAAAACTTTTTAAATAAAAGTATAATCAACATGATATTATGGCAAAAAAAAACAAGAAGAACTGGAAAATATCAATAATTATTCCAACATTTAATGAGAGTAAAAATATTGCTGCATTAGTTGCACAATTATTTGCAATTGCAAAAAAAGAAAATTTAGATTTAGAATTAGTTATAGTTGATGACAATTCTCCAGACAAAACAGGCGAGATTGCTGAGAAATTAGCAAAAAAATTTCCAATTAAATGTGTTCATCGAGAAGGAAAGTTAGGCTTAGGCACAGCAGTTGTCGCAGGATTCAAAGCTGCATCTGGCAATATTTTAGGAGTTATGGATGCTGACTTAAGCCATCCTCCTGAGATTTTTCCAGAATTGGTTAAACCAATTATTGATGAGGATTATGATTTAACAATAGGCAGCAGATATGTAAAAGGTGGTGGAGTAGAAGTTTGGCCATTTCACAGAAAAATAATCAGTTTAGGCGCAACATATTTAGCATATCCATTGACAAAAATAAAAGATCCAGTTTCAGGATTATTCTTTCTAAAAAAAGAAGTAATTGACAATGTTAAGCTTGGCGCAAAAGGTTATAAGATAGGGCTTGAGATATTCGTAAAAGGAAATTACAAGAGATACAAAGAAGTGCCTTACTTATTTAGAAACAGGATTTATGGGGAAAGTAAGATAGGTTCTGGTGAATTTGTCGATTATATCAAGAATGTGTTGAGGTTAGCAAAATATAAGCTGTTAAAATGATAAAAAGATAATTAAAAAGCTCAACAAAAAGATGAATAGTCGTTATTAAACGCTAAGTCGTACTTTTAACGTTCTATTCATAAATTTGAACGAAGTGAGAATTTATGAATTTACTACAGATTGTAAAAAAACCATTTCAGTATGCAAATACTGCAAGAAAATTCACAGGTTATAATCTGCTTAAACATAGGACTCCTGTTTCAGTAGGTTTTATCATTACCCATAGATGTAATTTTCGCTGTACTTATTGTGATTCCCCAAATCAGGTAGAAGAAGAGATGACTACAGAACAGATATTTGCAATGGTCGATGAATTGGCAGCTATTGGCTTAGAACGTCTAGGGATCACAGGCGGCGAGCCAACATTGCGCATGGACATTGGAGAGATAATAGATTATGCAAAAAGCAAAGGTATTGTTGTGACAATGGTGACAAATGGCTCATTATTGAATGAAAAAAGATTAGATGAGATAAAAAATCTAAATCTATTGCTCATGAGTTTTGATGGTCCTCCAGAGATACACAACACTACGCGAGTAAGAGCATCTTATGATAGATTGATGGAAACAATCAAGCTTGTGCGAAGCAAAGGGATTCCTTTATGGACAGAAACTGTGCTGACTAAGTTTAATCTTAATCAGATTGATTTTATTTTAGATAAAGCAGATGAGCTTGATTTCAAATGCTTGTTTCAGCCAGTTTTTAATTATCCATTGGCGCGAAATAAAGAGACAATCAACAGTATCACCCCGCCAACTGAAGAATTCAAAAAGGCAATGGACAATTTGATTGCTGCAAAAAAAGCAGGAAGAAGAGTAGTTGGTTCAGTCTCATATTTTGAGTTTTTAAAGGATAAATATCCAATAAGTGAAAAATATGGCTGTAAAGCAGGAGAGATTTCTGCTGCTATTACTCCATCAGGCCAGGTTGTTCCATGTCATTTTGTAATAAAGGACGGAAGAAAATGGCCAAATGGCGTACAGATTGGTTTTCGCGAGGCATTTTCACAGATTGCTGACAAAGCATGCATTGGTTGTTTTTGCAATGCATATTGGGAGCTTAATTTTATCTCGTCATTTAAGCCAGAAGCTGTGATGAATGCTCTGCAGAATCGTATATAAAAATCATATATAATTTTATAAAGTCCATGTGATTTCGTTACATTCATCACACTAACTTAATAAAATAAAAAGCGAACGAAGTGAGCTTTTTATTTGGAGATTTTTTATGTCACAAACAGCATTATTCAAACAAATGATTCGAAGCAAGTTCAAAAATACTCCTTACAAATTAAATTTTGTAACAACAGCAGCATGCAACAGTAAATGTGTAACTTGCAATATCTGGAAAGTTTATTTAGACAATCCTGCTGTTATAAAGGATGAATTAACTCTTGATGAGATTAAAAAGATATTTGACGCTCTTCCAGATACAATTAGCTGGCTTAGTTTAACAGGCGGCGAACCTTTTCTAAGGACAGATCTGGCTGATATCATGATAGAGGCGCAAAAAAGAATCAAAAATCTTAAATTATTAAGCATGCCAAACAATGGTTTGGTTCCAGGGCGTGTTATCAGCTGCTTAAAAAAAGTTCTTGCAGATAAAAATCACGTTCCAATAATCATAACCTTTTCAATTGATGGTCCTGAAGAGATACATGATGTTGTTCGAGGAGTAAAAGGAGGCTACAAAAGAACAATGGAAGCATATGCTCAAGTTAAAGAACTTACAAAAGATGATCCTCATTTTCTTGTAGCAATAGAAACAACAATCTCCTCCAGAAATGTCAAATATTTGTATGATTGGTTTGAAATGCTGTTTAAACAAGGTCATAAAATTTCAGTTACTGTTGCACACGAAGCATATTTATACAAAAACACAGCTGATCAGCTTGGAATTTCACCTAAAGAGCATATTGAGGAGATTAAAAGGATAACAAAACTATTCAACAAATACTTAAGTGTTATAAATCCAAAACAATTTATGGAAAGGCTCTACATGAAAAAAATCCCTATTTTTCTTGAAAAAAATAATAACAAGCAGATTGTACCTTGCCAGTCATTATCAGCTTCAATTGCAATGAACTCATTTGGTGAGTTAACACCTTGTTTGATGTGGGATAAAAAGCTTGCAAACATTCGAGAGTATGATTATGATTTTAAGAAAGTGCTTGCATTGCAGTTAACAAAAGATGTTCGTCAGATGATCAAAGAAGAAAAATGCCCTAATTGCTGGACACCTTGTGAAGCATATCAAAGTATTTTCTGGGCATTGGCAAATGGAAGATATTTGACAAAGAGATAATCTTTTTTTCGCAATCAATATAAACCCTTCCTTCTTCACAGAAGATAATGGCAAAATTAGTAAATCTTATCAAAGAACATAAAGGATTAATATTAATTCTTTTGATTTTTGCAATCATAAAACTAATCTTTCTCTCCCATCCATTAGTCAGCCTAGAATATATGTATACAACACCGGCTGAAAGAATCATACAGCACAATTTATCGTTCAGATGGGATTACCTGATGTATTATTTTGAGAATATGTCTAATCCGCTTTTGACATCATATATGATCATTCCAGGAATACTCTTGTTTGGCTTTTCAGAATTTATTGCCAGATTTCCAGTTCTTTTCATCACATTAATCTTTCTACTGACTATCTATTATTTCGCAAATAAATGTTATAACAAAAGAATAGCAATGATTGCAACTCTTTTATTTGCATTGAATCCATTAATCTGGCTGTATAGCGGACAGATAACAACTGATATAATCTTTACATTTTTTGTATCTATTGCTTTGCTTTTCTGTATTAATGGATTGATTAATAAAAGATATCTCCTTTTCATTATCTCTGCTTTTTTTATTGCTCTTGCAATGCTGACAAAATACATCGCATCATTATATTATATTTTAATTTTAATCTTCATACTTGTTACAGTACATGAATCAACAAGAAAATATATTTTCTCATTGCAGAATCTGAAGAGAATCATTTTACAAGGTTTACCGTATCTATTATTTCTTGGAATCTTAGTTCTCCCCTATATTCTCTTGATGTTTCTCCAATTTGGATTTGTTATGCACCCAAACTTAGTTGATTTGGCATGGAGAGATGGCGGAGTATTGCAGCAGTTGCCTCTAAGGATTCTAGGATATTTTGTTTGGGCAGCTATTTTTGTTGGTTTATTATATCCAATTGTTCTTTATGATATTTATAATAGATTAAGAAAATATCTCTCAAAAAAGCAGATAATATTTCTTGCATCCATGCTGATTATTCTTAACATAATCATATTCTATCTAATCAATATTACAAAATTACATTATTTGGGAGAATTGCATTTTGGAGGGTTGACAGCATTATTATCTCCAATTATGTTGAGGTTAGTATTAGCATTTCTTTTATTCTTTGGTGAATTGTTAGCAGTAACAATTGTACTTTGGTTTATTCAGGGCAATTTGTTAGAAAAATATTTTTCTTTCTGGATACTTTATTCATTTATAGCATTAGCAACAGCTCGTCCGACACAGCGTTATTTGATGCTACTATTAGTGCCATTAGTGATTTATTTAGCAATAACAATCAATAAGATGCTTGAGAACATAAAATTAAAAAGATATGTATCAATCTTAACAGTACTAAATATCTGTATATTTTTATCAGCAAATTTATTTTTGTCAGTTTACGAATCTAAATTAGGCACGGCTGCAAAAGATATTGCTGATTACATTAAACAAAATAATTTAGAGGCACAGATTAATTTTGACATTATTGGCCACAACTATTATCTTCTGATTGACACCCCAATATATCCATTAGACAACAGAAACATTGTGCTGTTTGATAATTCTCGTCCATATCTTGCAACAGACAGAAGCAATCTTGGCAAAGAAAGATTTGTTGGAGAATTTGAGATTGTCAAAGAATCAAAAGTAGAGATTTTAGGAATAAAGATAAAAGACTTTGTTGTTGCAAAGAGAAAGTAATAACTTTCATTTTTTTCATTACATTTATAAATAATCGTTTTTAATTAATTCTTATGCTCGCAGCAGAACTTAAACAAAAATTACTCGTAAAAGATGACTTATTTACAGATATTCTTGGACAAAACAAAGTCAAGCACAATTTAAAGTCAGCTTTATTGATGAGCAGGCACTTTATCATCATTGGTCCTCCCGGTATAGGCAAGACAACATTAGCAAAAAACATTGCAAAACTTCTTCCAGCAATTACAGTTAATGATTGTGGTTATCATTGTACTCAAGATAATCCTATCTGTCCAAGTTGCATGCAGGCAAAAGTACAAAAACATAAGATAAAGACAAAGGAGATCTCAGGAGATGAACGCTTTATCAGAGTGCAAGGTTCGCCAGATTTAACAGCTGAAGATTTGCTTGGAGATATTGATCCAGTTAAAGCAATTAAATATGGTGGATTAAGTATTGAAGCATTTACCCCAGGGAAAATATTTAAGGCAAATAATGGCATTTTATTTTTCGACGAGTTAAATCGAGCGCCGGAGAAATTACAAAATGCACTGCTCCAAGTTCTCGAGGAAGGAAAAATAACAATTGGCAGTTATGATATGGATTTTCACGTTAATTTTATTTTTATTGCGACAATGAATCCAAAGGATGCAACAACTGAAAGATTAGCAGATGTGCTTCTGGACAGGTTTGATATGTTATACATGGGCTATCCTGAAACTATTGCAATTGAGATGAAAATCTTAGAATTAAAAGGAAAAAAACTTCCAGTTGTATTCCCAGAACAGCTATTACACTATATTGTTGCATTTATCCATGAGTTGAGAGAAAATAAAAATTTAGAACAAGTGCCAAGTGTACGAGCTACTCTTGGTTTATACGAAAGAAGCCAAAGCAATGCTCTATTAAAAAATCATAAAGAAGTTACATTGGAAGATATAAAAGAAATTATTGAATCTGTTCTTCCGCATAGGATAAAATTAAGGCCAAGTGTAAAATTACTGTTAGAACCAGCGCAATTTGTTAAAGATGAGATAGATAAATTCTCTGATTCCAAGCAATATCGTGAGTCAAAGAGAGCTATGGAAGAAGATCTTGAGACTACGCGGGATGGTTCTACCTGACGATAAAAAAGAAGAAGAAATCTCTATTGCTTCAATGTCTCCTATTGAAGAGTTATCTGGAAGATTAAAGTTTGAAAATGTCGACGATAAATTATTGCATTCTGTCTTGGAGAATGACAAGCAGACAATTGATGAAGGCAAGATCATACAGGATGCGCTCAACAACAATATTTCTTCATTCTCTCCAGATCTTATGATTGAAGCTCTTGTTAAAGATTTTCAACAGGCAAAAAAGATATATGGTGAAAGCATTATCCGTCTTCTTTCTGGCTGCAATGCAAATTATGTAGAGAAAAACATAAAACTGCCAGAATTTCAGCGGGAATTAAAGAAAAAAATGAATGATAAACTGCATGAATTGCGGGATAGAAGATTGCTAACAAAAGAAAACAGCATTTCTGAAAAAGGTATAGAACTAGCATCACTTATACTTTATGTTGAAGAAATTAATGCTCTTTTGCCGACTGGTATTTTTGGAGAGAAACTTCATAAGAAAAGAAATATTCATGGTGATCCTGCAGATATTAACAATTATAAAAAAGGTTCGCTCTATCGCAACATAGCAGTAAGATCGTCTATAAAAGTTGCTGCTAGAAGAAAGCATGAAAACATTCTTCTGGAGGATCTAAGAATGTATCAACGCCAGCAGAAAGGTGCAGTCTATATAATTTATGCAGTTGACGCTTCTGGAAGTATGAAAGGTAAAAAGATAGCAACTGCAAAAAAAGCAGGTGTTGCATTAGCATATAAAGCAACAGAAGAGCAAGACAATGTAGGCTTGCTTGTCTTTGGTAAGGAAATTGTCAATGAAGTGCAGCCAACAACAAATTTCTTGGAATTATTAAATGCAATCACAACAATTAGATCATCGTCAGAAACAAATTTTGCAGCAATGATTGAGCGTGCTATTCAATTGTTTCCAGCATTTCCAGCAACAAAACATCTTCTAATCCTTTCAGATGCTCTGCCGACATTTGGAGAAAATCCTATACAAGAAACTCTTACAGCATGTGAAAAAGCATTGTCTGCTGGAATTACTGTTTCTGTAATAGGAATTGATCTTGATAAACAAGGAAAGCAGTTGGCAGAAAACATAGTGCAGATTACCAACGGAAAACTGTATGCAGTCAAAAACTTAGAAGAACTTGATCAGATTGTTTTGCAGGATTATTATTCATTATAATTAATATTTTCGAATTCACTTTATTCATTCAGAAAATATTATAAAGAGCTTATCCAATCTAATAAAAACCGACAAAGGAGGTTTTTATAAATGAAGATATTAGCATTTTCAGATATTCATGGCAGTGTCAAAGCATTGAAAATAATCAAAAAGAAATCAAAGTTTGCAGATTTAATTATCTGCTGCGGTGATTTTACAATATTTGGCAATGGCATTCAGTCAATATTGAAGTTATTTAATTCATTCAATAAACAAGTATTATTGATAGCTGGCAATCATGAAGATCATCTCAATTTAGAAAAAATATGCAGACAATATGATAATATAATCTATCTGCACAACAAAGGCATAGTTATCAATAACATTTTCTTTTTTGGCAATAGCGCAAATGGTTTTACTTATGATGATAAAGCTTTTGAAAATGAAATAAAGCATGTAATTCCAATTCTCAAGAAATACAAAGATAAAAAGAAAGTACTGCTTACTCATGCTTCACCTTTTGGTACAAAAGCAGATTTAGTCATTGACAGGCATTGTGGTAACAAATCAATACGTCATTTTCTGATTGAGAATAAAATAGATTACAACTTCTGCGGTCATATTCATGAAGCAGCAAATACAATTACACAAATACAAAAAACAGTTGTAGTAAACTCAGGCGCATATGGTGTTGTGATAAATATAAGTTAATTGATAAGTTAATTGTAATTAGTTTCCATCCTTTTTTATCTTAAATATTTGCTGAATGAACGAAGTGAATTCGCAAATATTTTTCCGAAAGGTTTAAATATAAGCGTGCTTCTAAATCGTTTCAACATTTCGTTTTAGGGATGTTTTGTAGAATTATAAATAGATTTTTGTAATAAAAGAGTGGGTTGTTCACAATGATAATTATAAAAAAGGGGTGTAAGTAGATGGTAAAGAAGAGTATCTTAAGTGTATTTCTATTGATTTCAATGTTGCTTTTTTCATCTCTTGTAATTGCTTCTGATGTAGTTTTGACAGGTACCTCTGTCGTATCTCCATTTAATGTTACAAACGCCTCAAATGGTCCAACAGGTGGTGTTCCAGTATTAGCATTAAAAGTATGGGACACAAGTTCAAGCACACTTGATTCTGTAGTTGTTTCAGTCGGTAATCTAACAGAAACATTTAGTGGTGATGGTGATTTAGCAACACTTGCAACAGGTGCAAGTTCAGGTTTGCAATTATACAAAGATTCTAACTCAAACGGTATTTATGACAGTGGCACTGATGCAAGAGTAACATATGATATTAGTGATTGGTCATCAAACACAAACAACATGCAGAATGTTACATTTAGTGGTATAAGTGGTTTTACATTGCCATCAACAGTGCCTTCAACATCAAACTTATTTGTTGTCATTAAAATGATTGCATCACCTTCTGATGGAGCGCAATTTAATGTTTCAGTTTTAAAAGGTGCAGTAAAATCATCAGGCAATGCAACAGGAACAACAAATTCAACAGATGTTAGTTCAGGAAGAATTTATATTGATACAACAAATCCAACTATTGCAGCTGCAGCAGTAAATGCGCAAGTTAATGATACTGATCGAGATGGTTATGTTGATCAAGCAAGAATTGTATTTAATGAAGCAGTTAATGATTCTATTATTAGTATCACTGGTATCAGTATAGGTAATCTGAGTAATTTCACTGTTGGTACAAGTTCTGGTGGTTATTTACTTGCAGGTTTAACTTTATGGACAGGTGGTACTGTAAATGATAATGAATTGTATGTAAATTTCACAGAACAAACAGCAATAAGATTTACTAATCAATCTACAATGACATTCAACTACAGCACAAATGGTACTGTTAAAGATATTGCTGGAAACTCATTGCAGGCAATTACTAATAGAAATCTTGGTGATGGTGCAGCTCCTATTTTATGGAATATAACTACAAATGATAGTGATCCTCGTGATGGAAGAGTTGGTGCATTAACATTCACTTTCTCAGAACCAATCAACGATACATCCTTTAATTTAAGTGCAGATTTATCTGCAACTATGTTTGTTGTGAACAATGGCAGCAGTACAGATACAGCAGCAAATGATAATATATTTAGTGTAATGTTAAACCAAGCTAATTCAACAAAAGATGGAAATTTAACAGGAACATTTAGTTGTACTTATGGTTTAGTAACTGATATCTCAGCATTAAATGATGGACGAGCAGATGAGCTTGATAATAAGATATTTAATATTACAACTCAAACAATATATGATAGGGTAGTTCCAATGATTGAGCGATTTGAAATATTAGATACTGATAATAATGGTTGGTTAGATGCAATCAGGATAAATTTCTCAGAGCCAATTAATGATTCAACAATAAATGCAAGCGTTACAAACAACTTTGCAATTCTTGGTGCATTTAACAGAACAGGAAATGATCAAAATATGACTGGATTTGTAAACTTTACACCAACATACATGAACTTAGATGTTGCTAACAATAATTATATCTTATTAAATTTCTCAGAAGCTTTTGCACAATTCAATACATCTGGCGCATTTAAAATAATCTATACTGCAAATGGCAATGGTTTATGTGATTTTTCAACTACTGGTGTAAACTGTGTTGCAACCAACTCCACAAACGACTCAACTTCAGATAAAGCTCCTCCGGTTATCATGGGAGGTTTAACTTATAACTTAACATCAAATGATTCAACAATTGATTATATTAATTTGACATTGTCTGAATTAATTACAACTGGTTTAAGTGGATCATCAGCATCAACAGCATACAGTATTTCAGTTAATACAGTAAATGGTTCAGGTGCAGGAAATGTATTAACACTTGGAAATAATAATGTAACAATAAGCGGAGTTGGTGCAAATGTTACACTTGGATTAAATGGTTTAATTGTTGGAACAGGTAATATTACATTAAATTACACACCACCAACTGCGGTAATGGGAAGTCCTCTAAATGATTCAGCAGGAAATACAATGATTGCAAAAAAAGGTATTCAAATCTCAGATGGTTTAAGACCAGTATTATATAATGCAAATTACTTAGATAATGACACAAATGGTTGGACTGATGCAGTACAATTAAATTTCACAGAACCAATAATGGATTCAACAGCAAATTCTGCAATTAATACAGTAGTTCCAATATCTAGCAACTTTTCAATAAGTGGTATTACAAAAGGTTTAAGTGGAAATCTTAATTTTACAAATGATATAAACTCTACTGCCAATCCTTTGATTGGAAATGGAATAAATGACAATATTATCTATTTATACTGGGCAGGAAACAATAGGACTTACCAAACAAATGGAACAATTACATTAAACATTTCAGGAACAGGTGCTGGTTTTGGAGGAAATCCATTAACAGATACTAATGGAAACGGAATTGACAATATTTCAAATTTCAATGTAAACGATAAAGCAGCTCCTGCAATCTACAGTGTATTTAGCTATGATACTGATTATGATGGAAATGTTAATTATATTAATTTAACAATAAGTGAAGCAATTGTTGGTAGTGGTAGTACTTCGACATTCAGCGCAGTTGTAACAGATGGTACAATTACAGGTAAGAATGTCTTGACTATTTCATCAGTAGCTTATTCAGCTGAAGGAAATATCACTGTAACATTTAGTGATACTGTTCCAGGTACAGGTAATATTACTTTTAATTATACAAGACCAGCTGTTGCAATGGGTAAGATTCAAGATGCAGGCAGTAATGTAATGGATACTAAATTTAGTTTTGCAGTAATTGACAATGTCACCCCAAAACTAACTGGCAGATTTACAGTAGACAATGATAGCAATGGTTGGGTTGAGATGGTTGCATTAAACTTTTCAGAAGAAATAAATGATTCAAGTGTCGCACAACAGATGGATCAACTTCTTGCAGGATTTGCAGGAAAAAACATTAACTTCTCAGTAGAATCAATTTCTAAAGATGGTTCCCCAGCATTAAACTGGACAACAGGTGCAACAGCAAATGACGCTATTATTTATTTAAATTGGAGCACAATAAATTCAACATTAAATAACACATATAATACTTCAGCAACGCCAATTGTTAATTACACAAAAGGAATTGTTTCAGATACATCTGGTAATTTATTAGAGACAAATGCATCAACTGCATCAACAACAAAAGCAATAGACAGTGCAACACCTATTATCATGGACAGATTTACTGTTGATCTTGATGGCAATGGATTCATTGATGCTGTGGGGATTAATTTTTCAGAAAACATGAATGATTTAAGTTTGAACAAATCAGATGGTATCATTGCAAATGCATCACGATTTAATATCAGTTTAATAAGCGGTAATGGTGTAACAGTTGAGTTTACAACAAATTATAACGGTGACTCATTGAATAACAATTTGATCTACTTAAACTGGTCAACAATAAATAATGTACATAAAACAAATGCAACACCTACTATTAATTATACATCTGGTAATTTATCTGATCTTGCAAACAATTTACTAGCAACTTCAAATTCAGGTGTTGGTGCAAAAGACAGAGTAGCTCCACGAATCATGAACGTAACAACTATTGATAGTAATGCTAATGGGTGGTTAGATGCAGTTAAAATCTATTTGTCAGAGCCAATTAATGATAATACTTTCTTAGGATTAGACTTTAATGTAAGTGGTATTGGCTTTACAGATACAGGTGGTGTTGCAAATTCGCATGCATTAAACTTTACAGCTAATTATAACAGTGATACTGCAAATGATGATATTATCTATTTAAATTGGTCAACTGCAAACACTGTACATAACACAGGTGCAACACCTTATGTAAACATGACTGGTAATTTATCTGATTTAGTAAACAATGTAGCATCAAACAATATATCAGACCCAGGAATTACATCATTAGATAAAGTAGTTCCAATTTTAATGAATGATTTTACAGTTGATAACAACACAAATGGTTATCTTGATGCAATTGGTTATAACTTTTCAGAAAACTTGAATGATCAAAGTATTGCAGCAGCAAACGCTACAAACTTTAATATAACAAATATTGCAGGAACAATTGCAACACACTTTACAACAAATTATCACGGAGATTCATTAAACAACAATTTGATTTACATCAATTGGAGTTATTCATCAACTACTTATAACACAAGTTTTGATGCAGTAGGATTAGTAAATGTAAATTACACAGCAGGTAATTTATCTGATTTAGCAAATAATTTAGTTGTTTCTGCACAAACTATTCCAACTGATAAAGCATCTCCAGCTATTTTGAGTTTTATAGCTTCAGATAATTTAGTTGGGGTTGATGGAAAAGATAGTGATGATAAAATGACTATTTCATTTAGTGAATCAATTCAAGTACCACCAACTATAGGTAATGGAACTAATGGAGAAGGTATAGAAGGATATTTCCCAATAAATGGAACTAAACGCTGGAACAATATCTCAACAGCAGCATGGAGCAATAATGATCAAACTTTAACAATAACTTTACATGCAAGCAATTTTACTAACATTAGTACAGGTGATGTAATTACACCAAATTCAACACTTGGAGATTCAGGGTCAAATAAAATGGGTATAGCAACATCAACATTAACAGGTACATTTGATGATTCAACTATTCCAAAGATAACATACATTGAAACATTAGATAATGACAGCAATGGTAAAGTTGATCAAATAAAAATAACATTTGATGAAAGTGTTGTAAATATGAGCTACTCGCCAAACAATGCAACAACATTTACAACAGGATTCAGTGTTGGTTATGACGCTGGCAATACATTTACAATAGCAGCAGCACAAAATGATTCAGCAACAGTGATTGTATTAAACTTAACAGAAAAATCAGCATACAACACAAGTATATTACCATGGGTTTATTACAATCCAAGCTTAGGTAATATTACTGATTTAGCAGCAGCAAGAAACAGATTGCCAACATTTAACATAACTGCAAATGATTCAGCAGCACCTGTTCCAATCTATGTATATACATTTGATAATGACAGTGATGGGTTTGTTGATAGACTAAACATTACTTTTAGTGAAGAAGTAAATGATTCATCTATTAACATAAGCAGTATGAGTGTAAACTATACAAATGGAACTTCAATACCTATAATTACAATGTTTACAGGAACTGGCAACAGCAATACAACTGGTGGAAACGATAGCTATATTGAACTAGTGATTAAAAACATAAGTGGTACTGGAGATGTTCCACAATTATTATCAAATGGTACAGGCTCATTAGCGTATATTAATTATGTAATTGAAGACATGCATCGTAATTTCAGTAGAGTAAATAATAGTGGAAACTACTTGAAAACAATTTCAGCGTCAACTGTAACAGAATCAGATAAAGCTATCCCTGTTATAGTGTCAATGAGAACAGTAGACCAAAATTCAAATGGTTATCTTGATGCAGTTAAATTATACTGGTCAGAAAATATAAATGATCAAAGTATTACATCAACAAACTCAAGCGCATTTAGTATATCAGGAATCACAGGCGTAACAACTGTTCATTTCACAACAAATTACAATAGTGACTTATTAAATGATAACATTATATATTTGAACTGGTCTAATTCATTAACAACATATAATACAAGCAGTATTTCAACTCCACATATTAATTATACAGCTGGAAACTTATCTGACTTAGTAAATAATTTAGCAGCTTCAAATACATCAGATGCAAATGCAACAGATGCAGTTGGACCAGTAATAATTAGTTTTGTTGCTTCAGATGGAACAAATGGTATAAATGGTCCAGATAGCGATGATACAGTAACTATCAAATTCAGTGAGATAATTAGTGGTTTAATTGCAAGCGCAACACAAGGTCGTATAGTAAATGGTTCAACAATTGATCCAAGTCCACCAGAGCAAGGTACAAGTGGTATTGATGCAATACTGTCTATCAATGGTTCAAAGAAATGGAACAATGTTTCAACAGTAGTATGGAGCAATAGTTATCAAACATTAACAATTACTATGCAGGAACTAAATTATACAAATATGACACCAGGAGATGTAATAACACCAACAAGTTATTTCAATGATAGTGTAAATGCAATGACTACAACTGCAACATTAACAGGTACATTTGATGACACAGCATCACCATATCCAACAAGTATTGTAACTTTTGATAACAACAGCAATGGTAAGATTGATCAAATTAAAATAACTTTCAATGAGAATGTAATCAATATGACTTATTCAACAAACAACGCAACAACATTTACAACAGGATTTAGTGTTGGTTATGATGTAGGTAATACATTTACAATAGCAGCAGCTCAAAATGATTCAGGTTCAGTGATTGTATTAAACCTAACTGAGAAATCAGGATATAATACAAGTATGTTGCCGTGGGTATATTACACATCAAGTCAAGGCAACATAACAGATTTAGCGCCAAATAGAAACAGATTAGCATCATTCAACATAACTGCAAATGATACAGCACCACCTGTTCCAGTAACAGTCTATACTTATGATAATGATAGTGATGGTTTCATTGATATGTTAAATGTAACATTTAGCGAGCAAATAAATGATTCATCACTTAACTTATCAAGTATAAATATAACAGATATAGGTGCAACTTTAGCTGGCTTAAATGTGATTGGATTTAATACAGGCACTGGATTTAATGACAGTTATCTAGAATTTACTTTCACAGATAACAGAAACAATACAGGTCATTTACCGCAATTCCTTGTAAATAGCTCAGGCAGCAATTATCTATTGCAGGATATGGTTACAACAAATGGTGGAAATATGTTAAGAACAGTTTCAGCTTCAACAGTAACAGAAACAGACGGAGCAAAACCAGTATTTATGCCATTAAATTTAACAACAGGTAACTTTAGTAATTTATCAAAGATGGCATCAAACAACATGACTTCATTATGGTTTAATGTAAGTGAACCAATAACTGCATTAAGTGTTGTTGTTGGTAATGTTACAGCAAATCTACAAGTAAATACATCAAACATCAACTACACTTATAACTTTACTACATTAACATCACAAAACACAGAAGGAACAAAGACAATAACAATCTCAGCATTAGATGCAGCAGGATTAAACACAACAAACACAACGCAATCATTAGGTATTGACTTTACTAAACCAGCTCAAGTAACAGGAGTAGCAACATATGATAGATCAAATGATGATGGTAAACATGTAAAAGTTGTCTGGACAGCAAATTCAGCAGGTGACTTTAACAGATATAATGTCTATATAATGACAGTTAACACAACAGATGTTTCAGGAATGACTCCAATAAATACTTCAATAACAACAGCAGCAACTACAAGAACATTGATTGCAACAATTAACTCAAGCAACTTAACAGATGGTACAACATATTATGTTGCAGTCACAGCAAAAGATGATATTGGAAATGAAAACACAACTGTTGTCACAGCATCTGCAATACCATATGATAACTCGCAAATAACACCAACTGCAAATGAATGGAACTTAGTATCAACAACACAGACATTAGCAAATACTACAAAATCAGCTGTATTCAACAGCTCATATACATTATGGTGGTACAATGATTCAGCATCAGCATGGGCAAGTCCTTCAACATTAGATCAATACAAAGGTTATTGGTTATATGATAACAACGTAGGAGCTGTAATTAACTTATCATTTAAGAACAATGCAGGACCATCGCCAACATTAGGTTATCAAAACTTAACGCCAGGATGGAACTTAATAGGTTCATCCAGAGAAGCTGATTTACCTATAAATACTACATTAAATTCAATTGATAGCAAGTATAGTGTTGTCTATGAATATACTGTTGGTACAGGATGGAGAACATACACAGCAGGTGCAACAACTACAAATAGTGCAACAGAATTCCTCAATATGACTGCAGGAAGAGGATACTGGATTTTCATGACAACATCAGGAAGTTACAGTGGTGGAGACTTGTAAAGATAGGTTGATACAATGAAAACAATCAACCAATTTTTTTTATTTTCTTTAATATTATTAATTAGTATTATCTTTATTTTTAATGTTGTTTTAGCAGAGCAATCATCAGTGCAATTATTACAAGAAACAGAAATAGTTTCTCCACCAACGCAAGCACCAATTGGTGGCCCTCCTTTATTGCCTATGACTGTTATTGGAAAAGAAAGTAAAGTCAATGGAAACTTATGTTCAAATGAAACAATTATTGAAGCAGTAATTGATGGAAAAGTAAGAACAAAACGCAATTGCAACATTGATGGAAAATACACATTAGCAATTATTGGCACAGCTGATGATATTGGAAAAGAGATATTATTTTTTGTTGATGGTACTGTTTTATCGCAAAGAGAAACATGGGCTTCAGGAAAAGTAATTGCTGACTTTTCATTTGCAATAACAAGAGAATTAACCCAAATTGAATTGCAAAGGATTGCAGAAGCTGAACAAAAAAAGAAACAGCAGGAGTTAGAGGAGCAGCAAAAACAAAAGCAACAGAAGATAATCACAGGAATAATAATAGCTGTAATGTTAGTATTTATACTATTGATTGTGTATTATGTCATTAATAAACAAGCTAAACAAGCAAAACAAAAAATATATAAAGAATCAGATAATAAATCAGATAATAATACAATTAAAAATAAGAAAAAGAAAAAGTAACTGGGGAATATTGTATGTATAAAAGCACAAGTAAAAAAATAATTACATCTAAAATTATCACATCTTTCTTAATAATGCTTTTGTCTATGATTATATTTTCAGTTTCTATAGTATTTGCAGCAACTTGTTCAGATAATCCTCCTGTCTTGCCTAATACATTTTCAGGCACAGTAAAATATACAGGAGTAATTGTTACAAATATTACAAATGCGCCTGTTGGCTCAATTATTAATGCATATGTTGATTATGCAAATGATAACACAGCAGATGGTACTTTTACAGTTACAACTGCTGGAGCGTATGAGCTAGGTGTAAC
>JAGVYW010000001.1 GCA_018303075.1 Candidatus Woesearchaeota archaeon
CTGGATATAGTCAAGTATTCTATACTCTGGCTATTTCAAATAAATCAAGTGAAATTTAATACAATTAATATAATTATATTAAACTATAAAACTTAGCAATAAAAATTAACGGAGTGAAATTTATGGGTCAAGTCATGGGTCCAAGGCATGGAAGTATGCAGTATTGGCCGCGTAAGAGAGCAATACGACCATATCCTAGAGTACGGTCATGGCAAATTTCTGAAACTCCAAAACAAGCAGCATTGCTTGGATTTGCTGGATATAAAGTAGGAATGACTCATGTTCTAGCAACAGATAATAAAAAAACATCCAAAACAAAAGGATCAGAAATCTTTATACCTGTTACAATTATTGAATGCCCACCTATTAAGATATACTCGGTAAGGGCATATAAAAAAGAAGGAACATGTTTACTTGTTAAAAAAGAGATTTTAGTCGGAAAAGACAAAGATTTATTTAGAAAAGTACGCATATCCAAAAAAACAAATTCTATTGATAGTTTGCAAGCAGCAGACTATGATGATATTCGCGTTAATGTTTTAACAACTCCACGATTGACTGGCATTGGAAAGAAAAAACCAGAGATATTTGAATTAGCATTATCAGGAAGTGTTGGAGATAAATTAGCATTTGTTAAAAATAATATTGACAAAGAAATACAAGTAAAAGATATTTTTAAAGAAGGACAATTATTAGATTTTCATGCAGTTACTAAAGGAAAAGGTTATCAAGGTCCTGTTAAACGGTTTGGAGTTAGAATCAGAAGTCATAAGGCAGAAAAGACAAAGCGTGGACCAGGAAGTTTGGGTGCATGGTGTGGACAAGGACATATGATGTATAGGGTAGCGCATGCAGGACAAATGGGGTACCATACTAGAACTGAATATAATAAATGGCTTATCAAGATATCAAGCAATCCTGTAGAGATTAATCCTGTTGGTGGATTTATCAATTATGGCGTTGTACGAAATCCTTTTATTTTAGTGCAAGGATCAGTTGCAGGAAATAAAAAACGATTAGTGAGATTTAGTTATGCCTCAAGGCAAAAGAAAAACATACCAACTGAAGCACCTAAAATTGAATATATCTCACTGCAATCACAGCAAGGACGATGATGATTATGAAAGTAGATTTAATGGATATGCAACAAAAACAACTTGGCTCAGTAGAATTGCCAAAACAATTCAATGAAGAAGTTAGGTCTGATCTAGTCCAACGAGCAATAATGTCGCTATGGAATAATCGAAGGCAGCCATACGGTTCATATGAGGATGCAGGTGACAGGCACTCTGTAAAAATATCCAAGCAGCGTCATGATTTTAAAGGATGTTATGGGTTTGGTATCTCAAGAGTTCCACGAAAGATAATGTCAAGAAATGGTATTCGATTCAATTGGGTTGGAGCACAAGCGCCAGGAACTGTCGGCGGTAGGAGAGCACACCCTCCAAAAGCAACAAAAAATTGGGAAGAAAAACTTAACAAAAAAGAAAGAAGAAAGGCAATTCGATCAGCATTGGCAGCTGTAATGCAAAAAGAGCTTGTTGAAAGCAGAGGTCATCATGTTCCAGCTTCATATCCTTTTATCATTGAAAATGAATTTGAAGCAGTATCAAAAACTAAAGATGTACTTGCAGTGTTGCAGAAACTAGGTTTTGGAGATGAATTATCTAGAACTGAACATAGAACAATACGAGCAGGAAAAGGCAAGAGAAGAGGAAGAAAATATAAAACAAAGAAAGGCATATTGTTAGTAGTTTCAAACAATTGCAAATTACAGCAAGCTGCAAAGAATATACCTGGAGTAGATGTTACTACAGTGAATACAATCAATGCTGAACTTTTAGCTCCTGGATTTATGCTGGGAAGAGCAACATTATTTACTCAAGCAGCTATTGAAAGAATGCAGAAAGAAAATTTATTCATGTAATATGGCTTATTGTTAAAAAATATGGTTGAAATATATGGTCGAAACGAAAGTTAAACAAAGGACATTGAATAATCAAATTGTAAAATATGCAGTTGCTACAGAAAAAGCAATCCGTATGATGGAATATGAGAACAAACTACAATTTGTTGTTGATAGAAAAGCTAGAAAAAATGAAGTTAAACAAGCGCTTGAAACTTTGTTTGGTATAAAAGCAAAACGGATTAATACTTATGTTGATCGTGCAGGAGAAAAACGTGCAATTGTAACATTGTCTAAAGATACTATTGCACTTGATATCGGCACTCAATTAGGAATTATGTAAAAATGATGTACAATGGGTAAGAACTTAATATCACAAAGGCGTGGAAAAGGAAGCATGCGTTATAGGAAACCAGTTCATAACTATCTTGGCGCTGCAAAGCATATTCCATTCCAAAAGAGTGCATTAGTTGGAAAAGTAGTTGATATACTCCATTGTCCTTCACATTCAGCACCATTAGCAAAGATTGTTTATGAAGATGGAAGTGAATCTTTATTGATTGCACCGGAAACAATTGCTGTCAATCAGACAATTGCAGCAAATACTACAGATGTTGCAAATGGCAATTCATTATATCTTCAAAATATTGCAGATGGTACAGCAATCTACAATATTGAAGGAATTCCTGGAGACGGTGGAAAATTCGTCAGAAGTTCAGGAGTTTTTGCAAGAATAATGGTTCATCAAGATAATAAGGTAGTTGTTTTATTACCTTCAAAGAAACAAAAGATTTTTGATGCAAAATGCAGAGCAACAATAGGTGTTGTTGCCGGCGGCGGAAGATTGGATAAGCCATTTTTAACTGCTGGAAGAAAGTTTTTCAAAATGAAAGCTACTAATAAATTATGGCCAAGATCATCAGGAGCAAAGATGAATGCAGTTGACCATCCTTTTGGTAATAAGAGAAGTTCAAGAAAATCAAAAGCAAGAGTAGCTCCAAAAAATGCTCCGCCTGGAAGAAAAGCAGGTATGATTAGAGCAAGAAGAACTGGAAGAAAGAAATTATAAATACAAAAAATAAATAAGTAAAATGGTGTCAATATGGTTCAAAAAATATTCACATATAGAGGAAAAACATTGGATGAATTGAAGAAATTGAGCATTAAAGAGTTTGCAAAGTTGGTTCCTGCAAGACAAAGAAGGAGTTTATTGCGTGAACCAAGTGCTGCACAAAAGATATTTTACAAGAGATTAGAGAAAAAAGGAAATAATATCAAAACACATAATAGAGACTTGATAATAATTCCAGCACTTGTTGGAAAAATGGTATTAATCTACCAAGGAAAAGAGTATGTTGCAACACCAATAACTGAAGAGATGATAGGTCATTATTTAGGAGAGTTTGCGTTAACAAGAAAAAAAGTTTCGCATTCAGCACCTGGTATTGGAGCAACAAGATCAAGTGCAAGTGTATCAGTCAGATAAATTTTTCACAAAAAAGTTATGGAGAAATAAAATATGACACAGCAACGATATGCATTTCAAGGATATGATCCAAAGAAAATGGCGAGAGTGTTAGGTGTATCTCTGCCTGTGTCTTCAAAAGTTGGATATGAATTATGCAATCATCTTCGCGGCAAGAAAATTAAGCAAGCATATGCAATCTTAGAAAAAGTAATTGCATTGGAATATGCTATCCCTTTTAGAAGATATAATATGGACTTAGCACATAAGACAAAAATAGGTCCAGGTTCCTATCCTGAAAAAGCAGCAGGATATGTATTGAAATTAATAAAGTCAGCTGAAGCAAATGCACAATATAAAGGGTTGAGTGTCAGTGATTTGGTTATTATCCATATCTGCTGCCATAAAGCATCATCTCCTTGGAGAGCAGGAAGACAACGAAGAAGAAAAGCTAAAAGAGCGCATTTTGAGATTGTTGCAGCAGAATTATCTGAGAAATCAGAAAAAACGAAGAAGTGATTATAAATGACTCATGAAAAGATACTTGCACAATATATTAAGGAATTTGAAATAAAAGAATATATTAAACATCATCTTAAACGTGTTGGTTACAGCACAGCTAAGCTTGTACTAACTCCTCTTGGTGAAAAGATTATCATTTCAGCATCAAGACCTGGGTTAATTGTTGGAAAAAGAGGGCAGAGCATCAAACAATTGACTAATACTTTAAAAAAGAAATTCAATTTAGAGAATCCACAAATTGAAATCAATGAAGTTACTAATCCTAATTTAGATCCGACAATCATCGGAGAAAGAGTGGCAAACTCAATGGAAAAATTTGGTTCAGCTAGATTTAAAGGCATTGGACATAAAGCAATGGAAGATGTCATGGGAGCTGGAGCATTGGGTGTAGAAATATTGATATCAGGAAAAATTCCAAGTTCACGTGCAAAAAAATGGCGTTTTTATCAGGGATATCTGAAAAAATCAGGAGATATTGCTGTTAATGGTGTTTGTGTTGCTTATACTGCAGCAGAATTGAAATCAGGAACAGTTGGAATTCAAGTGAGAATCATGCCGCCTGATTTAGTGTTACCTGATGATATTCGTATAAAGAAAAAAAGTGAAACTGCAGGTGTTGAGCAGAAAAAACAAGAACAAGCGTCACAATCACAACAAGCTCAATCAGAAACAAAATCTGAAGAAGAAGCAAAACCAAAACAAAAGAAAGTAAGAAAAGAAAAAAAGAAAGAAGGATATGTCGAAGAACCTGCTGCAGCTGATGATTCAGAGAAAGTAGACTCAGTAAAAACAGACGATCCAGTACAGACAGAAGATTCAGAAAAAAAAACTAGTGATAATCCATGAAATTCAAAGAACTAAAACCATTAAAAGAAAAAGAAATATATGATAAATTGAGTGAATTAAAAAGAGATTTATTAAAAGATAAAACTGAAGCTGCAAAAGGTTCTCAAGTAAAAAATCGTGCTAGAATAAAGCAAACAAAAAAGACAATCGCAAGATTACTTACATTATTACATCAAAAAAAAACTAAAAAGGAAGGTACAAAGAATGAGTGAAATCTGCTCCATATGCGGATTACCTAAAGAATTATGTGTATGTGAAAGTATTGCAAAAGAATCACAGAAAATAATTGTAATGATTGAAAAGAAAAAGTTCAATAAATATTATACAGTGATAAAAGGTATTGATATTAAGCAAATCGATATCAAAGAAATCACAAAAAAGCTTAAGTCAAAATTTGCATGCGGTGGAACATTCAAAGACGGCAAAGTTGAGCTTCAAGGCGATCATAAATTAAATATGAGGGAAGCTTTGGTGATGCTTGGTTTCCCGCCCGAGAAGATAGAGATAAAGTAAAAAATGGCAACACTTAAAAAGTATGTGGTGGCTGGAGAATATATCGGCAAAAAAGCGGCAGTATTTTCAAAAGTTGACAATAAATTATCATCACAAGGAAACATTGTCGATGAAACAAAAAATACATTTGTCATAAAAAATAACGGCAAAAAGAGGAAGATAATAAAAAAAGATGTTTTTATTGTTGCTGATTTCGGCAGCAAAAAGATAAAAGTTGACGGTTCATTGCTTGCGAAAAGAAGCGAAGATCGAATCAAGATAAAAATATAATAAGAATAATCAAAATATAAATTTAAAATAATATTTGGTGAAATCACGATGAATGGAAAAGAAAGAAATGTCGGCATTGCAGTGAAGATGCCTTCACAGCCATGTCAGAATGACAAGAAATGTCCGTTTCATGGAGAATTAAGACTGCATGGAAGAACATTTGTTGGCAATGTTGTCAGAATAAGATTACAAAAAAATGCTCTTGTATCTTTTGAAAGAAGAGTATTGATTCCAAAATATGAACGTTATGAACGAAGATATACTCGTATCATGTGTCATAATCCTTTATGTTTGGGTGTCAAAGAAAATGACAAAGTCAAGATAATGGAAACACGGAAATTAAGCAAGACAAAAAACTTCGTCATCATAGAAATTTTAAACAAAAATTAATGATCAACAAAAGGTGTAATTATGTTAGCATTAAAATCAAAAATACCAAAATCATTGCAGCACGGCAGTTATGTCGATACATGCGATAATAGCGGCGCAAAGATTGTAAAGATAGTAAGTGTCTTTGGACAGAAAACTGTCAAAGGAAGATATCCAACTGCTGGTATAGGAGATTTGGTGATGGCAGCTGTAAAAAAAGGAAAACCTGATATGAGAAAAAAAGTAGTATTTGCTGTAATTGTAAGACAACGAAAAGAATTTCGAAGACCAGACGGCATGAGAGTCAAATTTGAAGATAATGCTGCAGTTGTCTTGAAGGATGACAAAGGTAATCCACAAGGAACAATGTTGAAAGGACCAATTGCAAAAGAAGCATGTGAAAGATGGCCTGGTGTAGCTAAGTTAGCAAGCATCATTGTTTAATTATTTAATTTAATGAGGATGTTTTTTATGAAACAAAAATTTTCAACACATTGGAAGTCAAGCACACAAGTGCGAAAACAAAGAAAATATAGGTATAATGCTCCTCTCCATATACTTGGAAAATTTTTACATTCTCCGCTTTCCAAAGAACTAAGAAAAGAATATGGAATTCGAAGCTTACGTGTAAGAACAGGAGATAAAGTCAAGATTATGCGTGGAAATTACAAAGGCACAGTAGGAAAGATATTGACAGTTAATGTAAAGGATAGTTTTGTAACCATAGAAAAAACAGACCGAACAAGAAAAGATGGTACAAAATCATTTTATCCTTTTGATGCTTCGAAAGTGCAGATAATATCATTATATACAGATGATAAGCAAAGAGCAGCATATCTGCACTCCTTGAAAAAAGAAAATAAAAATGAATCAAAACAAGAAGAAAAAGCTTAGAAAAAGCACAGGGGAATATTATGGTTAAAAGACACATTAAAAGATTAACGGCACCAGTAACATGGAATTTGAAAAGAAATGACGGCAAGTATGTAGTATGTCCATTTCCTTCAGGACATAAAAAAGCATTATCATTGCCATTATTATTCTTGCTTCGTGATATTATGAAAGTTGCCAGGACAGCAACAGAAGTAAAAGAGATACTCCATCATCAAAAAGTTACAGTTGATAACAAACGTGTAAATGAAATGAAGTATGGCGTAGGATTATTTGATGTTGTAAACATTGAAGCGCTAAAAAAATATTATCGTGTTGTTTTAGCAAATGACGGGGTATTGGATGCAGTTGAAATACCTGAAAATGAAACAGCAATAAAACCTCTTCGAGTTATCTCAAAGAATATGCTTGCAAAAGGAAAACTTCAAATTACATTATTAGACGGTACTTGTCTATTGCTGCAGCAAAAAGATGCAGTCAATAAAAATATTGCAGTAGGTGATACTGTAGTCTATAATTATGTTGAAAAAAAGATATCAGATGTTTTAAAATATGATATTGGTAATTATGTTAATGTTATCGATGGAAAAAATATAGGTTCATGTGGTGTGATTGAATCAATCAAAGACAATACAATCGTGCTGGTTACACCAGATAATAAAAAAATACAAACATTAACTGAATATACAATGTTAGTTGGAAAAAAACAGCCAGTTGTCAAATTACAAAAATAAGGTATGTACAATGAATGTTATGAAAAATATTCGGATTGAGAAAATAACACTTAATGTTGGTGCTGGAAATGATCAAGCAGTGTTGGAAAAAGGACTTAAATTAATTAAGCATATAACTGGAGTAAATCCTGTAAAGACATTTACAAATAAAAGGATTCCAACATGGGGTTTAAGACCTGGGCTGCCAATAGGATGCAAGTTGACTTTACGAGGAGCAGCAGCAGAGGAATTGTTTGGAAGAATGTTGAAAGCAAGAAATAACAAATTAAATAATAATCATTTTGATCATCATGGTAATGTATCGTTTGGAATTCATGAATATATTGATATTCCTTTGGTTAAATACCTGCCAGAACTTGGATTAATGGGACTGCAAGTCTGTGCAACATTAGAACGTCCAGGATATCGTGTAAAAAAAAGAAAATTACTGCAGCGTAAAATACCGGGAAAACATATCATTAAACCACAAGAATCAATTGAATTTATGAAACAAAAATATGGTATTTCAATTGAAGAGGATTAAGATCAAAATTAACAAAAAAATAAAGAGAAAGAAACAATAAAGATTCATAAAAAATATTCATGGAGGATGTTTATGACATATAGCGATTATCGAAAACCATTAAAACAGCTTCGAGCAAAGCCTGCAAAGCTAAAGAAATATCTGAAGCATAACTCTCCAAAAAAAAGGACAACAGGTCTTTCATTGAGGAGATGCAGACGATGCGGCCAGCATGGAGCTCATATAAGCAAATATAATCTGCACTATTGCAGACATTGTTTTCGAGAAGTTGCAACAAAGATAGGATTTAAAAAATACAGTTAAAAAATGTAAATAAATATTTATTTGGTGGAAACTATGACATTCAATGATCCGTTAGCAAATATGTATTCCCATATCTTAAATAGTGAAAAGATTGGGAAAAAAGAGTGTGTTATTAAACCAGTGTCAACTTTTATGAAAGAGAATCTTCGTCTTTTGAAAGAAAAAGGGTATATTGAAGATTACCAAGAAACAGTTGATAATAAAGGAAATGTCTTAATAATCAAGCTCAATGGAAGAATTAACAAATGCAATGTTATCAAACCACGATTCTCAGTGAAAGTTGATAATTACGAGAAATTTGAGAAAAGATTCCTTCCAGCAAGAAACTTTGGTATATTATTAGTTTCAACGCCAAAAGGATTAGTGGCACATGAAACAGCAAAAGAACAACATACAGGAGGAAGGCTTGTTGCATTTTGTTATTAAATGTTTATTTTTGAAAATAACTTAGATTAAAAGATTGAACAATCCGTGATCAATATGAAAATTACACAATATACAGAACAATTGGAAATTCCTGAAGGAGTAACTGTGGCACTTAACGAAGGAATTGTTATAGTAAAAGGAAAAAATGGAGAATTACATAGAGAACTATCAAGCAAAAAAATAAATATTTCAATTGGCAAGTCTGAGGTTAATTTTTCAATACCTGTTATGGCTAAGGCTGAAAAAATGCTTTTAGGTACATTTAAATCACATATAAAAAATATGATAGAAGGTGTGCAGAAAAATTATAAGTATAGCTTGAAAATCTGTTCTGGACACTTTCCAATGAATGCTGCAGTAACTAATAATCAAGTAGTTGTCAAAAATTTTATTGGTGAAAAAAAACCAAGAGTATTATCTATTATCAAGGGAGTAACTGTTAAAGTTGACGGAGAAGTTATTACAGTTGAAAGCAATGATATTGAATTAGCAGGAATGACTGCTGCAGCAATTGAAAGATTAGTTAGCAGAACTGGATTTGACAAGCGTGTATTTCAGCAAGGTATATATATTACTGAGAAACCTCGATAGAAAAGTGATTATTAAAAGGTGTCATTATCATGAATAAATCATTATTGGAACAAAGAAACAAGATGAAGAGAGAAAAACCTGCGTTTATACGGCAAGATGCTTATAAACGAAAAAGGCTGCCAGATACTTGGAGAAGCCCTCGCGGATTACATAGCAAGCTTAGAATCAATAAAAAAGGTAATGCTAAGAAGGTATCTCCTGGATTTAAGTCACCTGTGGAAGTAAGGGGATTAAGTAGAGAAGGGTATGTTATGCATAATATTTCAACACCATCAGCTTTAACTAATCTGGACAAAAACACGGATGCTATCATAATTTCAGCAGCAGTTGGAAATAAGAAACGGTTGTTGATATTAGCAGAAGCAATAAAAAAAGGATTACGTGTATTGTTTGTCAAAGATGCAGAAGCACGCAAGAATGAATTGCAACAGAAATTTATTGATCGTCTTGATAAGAAAAAACAAAGTGCACAGCAAAAAGAGGAAAAAAAGAAAGAAGCAGAAAAGAAAGCTGAGAAAAAAGGAATTGAAAAGCTGGCAAATGAGAAATCAGCTCAGAAAGCTCCAGAAATGAGTGCAGAAGAAAAGAAAGAAGCAGAAAATAAAGAAAAAGAGAAGTTGTTGATACAACCTCAACAATAATCCAAATATTATGAGGTATAAATAATGGATTTACGAAAGAAAAAAATGCTCGCGGGAAAAGTATTAGGATGTTCACCTTATAGGGTGAGATTTGATATAGAGAGATTAGATGAGATTAAAGAAGCAATCACTAAAAAAGATATTATCTCATTAGTTAAGGATTATGCTGTCTGGAAAGAAAATGTTCAAGGAATATCAAGAGGAAGAGCTAAAAAAAGACATTTACAGCGAAAAAAAGGTTTACAGAAAGGTTTTGGAAGTAGAAAAGGCAGTAAAAATGCTAGAAATCCTCAGAAACTTGAATGGAAACGAAGAATACGATTATTACGTGTTTATCTGAAAATATTGCGTGACAAACAATATATCACTACAACAAATTATCATACATTATACATGAAAGCAAAAGGCGGCTTTTTCAGAAGCTTAAAACATATTAAATTATATGTCAATGAACATAAATTGCTTCAGAAACCAATTAATATGCAGTAATCAATAAAGTTAATTAAAAAATAAATAACAAATCAAAAAATAAACCAATGATGTATTATGACAAAACAAATAAGGGTTATACAGAAGAGAAGAAGAAGAGAAGGAAGAACTAATTATCACAAGCGAATAAAAATGCTGCTTGGAAAAACTCCAAGAGTGATTATTCGTCTATCAACTAATACAGTGGTTATACAATTAGCAAAGTTCAATGAAAAAGGAGATGCAATACTTGCAGCAGTAAATAGTATTGTATTAGAACAACATGGTTGGAAATTTAAAAAAAATAATCTACCATCATGTTATCTTACAGGATTATTGTTAGGGAAAAAAGCTAAAGAATTGGGCATAACACAAGCAATTGCTGATATTGGTCTACATACTTCAATCAAAGGAAGCAAGATATATGCAGTAATAAAAGGACTGCTTGATGCAGGATTATCAATACCTGTAAGCAAAGATATCTTGCCATCAGATGATAGAATTCAAGGAAAACATATTGCAGCTTATTTTGCTCAAAATAAAGTCAAACCTAATAATGAACAACAATTTCATGCGTATAAGCAGCAGCAATTAGCTGCAGAGAATATATCTGTATCATTTAATGAATTAAAAAAAAAAATTATGGGATGATTATACTATGAAACAAGAACAGCCTGAACAAAAAGTGCAAGAAGAAGCAGTTAAAGAGATTGTAAAAGATGTAATAGAAGAAGAACCTATTGTTATTCATCCTGAAACAGCAGGAATTGAAGCACTAAGTGAAGAAGCTGTTAAAAAGGTTGAAGAAGCTGTTGAAAAAGGACAAACTAAAACAGAATTTGATGCTTCTGCATGGAAACCAAAAACAGATCTTGGTAAAAAAGTCAAAAATGGAGAAATTACAACTATTGATGAAATATTAAATGCAGGAATTCGTATAATGGAGCCTGAAATCGTTGATTTTCTACTTAAAAATCTTGAATCAGATTTGTTAATGATTGGACAAGCAAAAGGTAAATTTGGCGGAGGTCAAAGAAGAGTATTTCGTCAAACACAAAAGAAAACTAAAGAAGGAAATAAACCAAAATTCTCAACTTTTGCAATCATTGGAAATAAAGATGGATACATTGGATTAGGGTATGGAAAAGCAAAAGAAACAGTTCCAGCAAGAGAAAAAGCTCTCAGAGAAGCAAAATTAAATATTATCAAAATCAAAAGAGGAAATGGAAGCTGGCAAGATAAAAGCAAAGAAGCACATTCAATTCCATTTTCAGTAACAGGCAAATGCGGATCAGTTATACTTAAATTAATGCCGGCACCAAAAGGTACAGGATTATGTGTAGAAAAAGAATGTCAAAAAGTACTAAAACTAGCGGGTGTTAAGAATATCTGGGCAAAATCATTAGGGCATAGATCAACAAAGATGAATATGATTTTAGCATGCTTTGATGCATTGCATAAATTATCAACTACAAAAACATCACCTATTGATTATGAAACTTTAGCAATTGTCGAGGGAAGTGTACAAAATGGCACAGCAAAAGCAGAACAATAAGCAATCATCAAAGAAAGAAGCAAAAGAATCTAGTGAATCAGCAGATGCTGTAAAATTCACAGAACAAGATCAATTAGTAGTAGCTGTGCGAATCAGAGGTTTAGTCAGAGTACCAGGTCATATTAAAGATACATTGCAAATGTTAAACTTACATAAGAAAAACTTCTGCTGTGTCTATAAAGATACACCAAGCATCAGAGGAATGCTGCAAAAGGTAAAAGATTATATCACTTTTGGCACAATTGATTATGCTTTATACACTCAGATTGTTGAAAAACGAGCAGAGAAAGATGTAAAGAAGAATTGTATGAAGAAGTTTTTTAGATTACACCCACCAAGAAAAGGATATGGAAGAAAAGGTGTAAAAGTACCTTTTGCTAATTCAGGAGCATTAGGAGATAGAAAGAATGAAATGAAAGATCTGTTAATCAGAATGTTATAACTATTATAGTGAGGAATTTATTATGGTTACAAGAAAACGCGGAAAAATGTCAAGACATCGTGGATCACACACTCATGGTTATGGTGCAATGAAAAAGCATCGAGGCAGTGGAAACAAAGGAGGAAAAGGAATGGGTGGTTCAGGAAAAAGAGCTGATTCAAAAAAACCTTCTATCTGGAAAAATAAAGATTATTTTGGCAAGCATGGATTTGTTAATGCAACAACAAAAAAACAAAATACTATCAATATTCGTGATATTGAAGAAAAACTGGACAGATATGCAGCAGAACAAAAAATAACTCTTGCAAATAATATTTATACAGTTGATCTATCATCATGGGGAATTGACAAGCTGTTAGGTACTGGAAAAGCTAAGCATTCTTATATGATAACAGTTGCTGCAGCTTCACAGCAAGCAATTGAAAAAATAGAGGCTGCAAGCGGAAAAGTAATATTAATTAAAGTATAGTATTTGCTGAGTGAGCGAAGCGAACTCGCAAATACCTAAGAAGAATAAATTTATAAACTAATAATTGTTAGATTTAAATAAGGGGTATTGTTCATGTCTTTATGGAAAAACTTAATCTATAATCTGCCTGAAGTTGCAGGGCCAACACAGCGAAAACTAGGTTTTAAAGAAAAATTAAAATGGACCATGCTGATTCTTGTTCTGTTTTTCGTGCTTGGTGCAGTCCCTCTTTTTGGTTTAGGTGAAAATGCATTAGCTCAGTTTGAATTCTTATCATTAATCCTTGGAGCTTCTTTTGGAAGCATCATATCATTAGGTATTGGTCCAATTGTTACTGCATCTATTGTTATGCAATTGTTGAATGGTTCTGGATTAATAAGTTTCAATCTTCAAGAAGCAGAAGGAAAAAAAAGATTCCAAGGTACTCAAAAATTATTGGCAATTGTCTTTATCGTGTTTGAAGCAGCTGTCTATGTATATATGGGTGGGTTAGCACCAAATGCTGCATTGCAAGGTACAAGCGCTTATTTTTCTCTCCAACTGATGCTTGTCTTTCAATTAATAATCGGAGGATTTTTGATCTTGTTCATGGATGAGATTGTTAGCAGATGGGGTTTTGGTTCAGGATTATCATTGTTTATCGCAGCAGGAGTATCAAAATCATTATTCGTTCAAGCATTCTCATGGTTGCCAGCTATAGGTGGAACAACTGAAATAAGTTATGCAACTGGAGCTGTGCCTCAATTATTCCAAGCATTTGCTGCAGGAGATTTGCAGACAGCTGTGCTAGCAATATCAGCATTATTATCAACATTTGCAATCTTTGCAATTGCAGTATATTCTCAAGCAATGAAAGTTGAGATTCCATTATCCTTTGGAAGAGTTAGAGGGCATGGAATAAGATGGCCATTGAGCTTTATTTACACCAGTAATATTCCTGTTATCTTGATATCTGCATTATTAGCAAATCTACAATTATGGGCAAGATTACTGCAAAACTGGGGCAGACCTCTTTTAGGAACTGTTGATGCATCAGGCAATGCTGTTTCAGGTATTGTTGCATGGTTATCTATTCCTGGAGGAAGGAGAGGTTTGCTTGGTATGATTATCACTCAAGGTGGATTTGGTATTGGTTTTAAACCATATATACAAGCAATAGTTTATCTTCTCGTATTAGTGATAGGGTCTATTGTGTTTTCATATTTCTGGGTGCAAACTTCAGGAATGGATGCAAGATCACAGGCAAAGCAATTATTGAACTCAGGATTGCAAATCCCAGGATTTAGAAGAGATGAAAGAATTCTTGAAAGAATCTTAAGCAGGTACATTACACCATTAACAATTATGGGTGGATTAACTATTGGATTTTTAGCTGGATTTGCTGATCTGCTTGGGTCATTAGTTAATGGAACATCATTGTTATTAACAGTTATGATCATCTATAGATTATATGAAGATATTGCAAAACAACATATGATGGATATGCATCCTATGCTTAGAAAAGTTATGGGAGGATAAAACATTCATTCGCTTTGCTCATGATATGTTTTATCAATTTTAAACAAGACGAATTCCACTGGTCTATTTGACAGGTGGTGGAATTCGTAAGCGTCAAGAACCACCCTCAATAGACATTTACAGGAACTTCGTTCATGCCACTGGTCTATTGACCAGTGGTTCTTGACAGTTAGTGCGATTGAATGTAATGAAATCGCACTAAGTTTCGCTTTCAATTGGCGAAAGAATTGGAGGAGTTTTTTATGTTAGATTCAATATTTAATCCAATTTTATTTCCTGTCTTAAGATTACACCCTTTTTTAGCTATTGTAATCATTTCATTTGTTCTATCATTATTGATGACAATTGCATACAAATATCTTACTAACCAAAGTCTTATGAAATCTATGAAAGATGAGATTAAGGAACTGCAGAATGAAACCAAAACATTGAGAGATAACCCAAAACAGATGATGACTGTACAGAAAAAGGCAATGGAAACAAATATGAAATATTTTATGCAGTCATTAAAACCAACATTGATCACATTCATTCCAATAATTCTGATATTCTCATGGCTTAATGCACATATGGGATACTTGCCTATCGTAAAAGATACTGAGTTTAGCGTTGCATTTGAATTTGATGACAGCGGCGGGGTTGTGCAATATTTAGGCGGAGATAGTACTTATAATAATTCAAACAGCAGTTTAAATACTTCTTTACTTTTATTAAACAGTTATAATCAAACAGTATTAGATAAAAGCGCAAAATTTGTCTATAAGAGTGGAGTTGGAGATTATACTCTGCGTTACAAGTATAAAGACAAAGAATACAAACAGCAAGTAATAATAGTTGAGAATATTAAAGATAGAACTTATGCTTTACCTGAACAAACTGTTGGTAAAGAAGGTTTGTCGAGCATAAAAACAAGCAATGAAGAGATTAAGCCGCACAAGGATATATTCATTCTTGGTTGGATTCCTTGGATTAAGACTTTTGGTTGGTTGGGAAGTTATGTGCTGCTGTCAATTGTGTTTAGTTTGATTCTTAGAAAAGTGATGAATGTATATTAATTTTTTCCAAACAGAGTTTGGAAAAAATTAATCTAGTTGGAATTCTGTCTATATCAATATATTATATCTTTCTTTTATTGTATTTAATATTAAGATTGTTTCTGTTCTTTCAACAAATTCATAGGTTTGGATCTTTTTTAGAAATATATCTAAAGCTTTTCTTGTTTTGAATTTCGCTATTACAATAGAATCAAAATCTCCAATTATATCATATACTGCAGAAACATGCTGATCTATGGCTATCTTTTTTTCAACTTCAAATAATTTACCCTTTGAAACTCTGATCTTAATGATTATATTCACATCATATCCTAACTTTTCATAATCAATATGCGCTATGTATTCTTTGATTATTTTTTCTTTTTCTAATTGTTTCATCCTCTTCATTATTGTAACTACTGAATATCCAATTTGTTTGGCTATCTCTCTTAATGAAAGCCTAGCATTTCCCATCAATACATTCAATATCTTTTTATCAATCTCGTCTATCATCATCTTTTATTCCATTAACACTTGTTTATTTTTCTAATTATAATCTAATAAATACTTTATATTTATAAAGCTTTTTGTTATTGTGGTTAATAAATGTTAACTAAATCTTTAAATAACTTAATATAATGCTAACACTTACTATATGAATTGATAATCATTATGTTAATATTAAATGTTAAGTGTGAATAATTAAATGGACTGTTGAAACATGGAAATTAAAGAGATATATGAGATAATAGCAAAAGAAAATGTTAGATTTATAGAAATGGAGTTTACAGATATATTTGGCGTGTTAAAGTCAATAAATATACCTGTGGAATGCATGAAAGATGCAATTGAAAGAGGATTATGGTTTGATGGTTCGTCAATAAAAGGTTTTACCAGGATTAAGGAAAGCGATATGTATCTTAAGCCGGATTTAGATACATTTGCAATTATTCCTGATGATAAAGAAGTAAAGACAGCTAGTTTTTTTTGTGATGTTTATACTTCTGATGATGAATTATTTGCAGGATCGCCACGTACTGTGCTAAAAAAAGTGATTGAAGAAGCAAAGAAGGAAGGTTATGTCTTTAAAGTAGGTCCAGAGGTTGAATTCTATTTTTTCAAAAAGACAGCAGATGGCAAGATTGTAATTCCTGATTATGATGATGGCAGTTATTTTGATAGTTCAACAGGTGATATAGGAAGTGAGATCAGAAAAGAAGTAATGCTGAAACTTAAAGCTTATGGAATACACTCAGAAAGAGCGCATCATGAAGTTGGACATGGGCAGCATGAAATAGGTTTTAGGTATGATGTTGCATTAGTTACAGCAGAAAGAGTAATTACATTGAAAAAGATAATCAAAATAGTTGCGCATAAATACGGGTTAATTGCATCATTTATGCCAAAACCTTTGTTTAAAAAACCAGGTAGTGGTATGCATATTCATTTTAGTTTATTTGATCCAGATGGAAAGCCTTTGTTTTATAACGAAGAAGATAAATATAAATTATCACCATTAGCAAAAAATTTTATTGCAGGGCAATTATCTTACATAAAAGAAATGTCAGCAATATTAAATCCAACTGTGAACTCATACAAACGATTGGTTTCAGGATATGAAGCTCCTGTTTATATCTGTTGGGGAGGAAAAAACAGATCTGCTCTTATTAGAATTCCACATTATATGAAAGGAAAAGAAAGCTCTGTTAGAGCGGAGATACGTTGTCCTGATCCAAGCGCATCGCCTTATTTAGTATTTGCAGCTTTGCTTAAAGTTGGATTGGAGGGTATAAAGAAAAAGAAAAGTTTAATGCCTTCATATGAAGATAACATATTTGAACAATCAAAAGAAGAGCTTGAAAAAATTGGAATAGAGACTTTGCCAGAAAGCTTAAGTGATGCATTAAAGATTTTCAAGAAAAGCGACCTAATGAAAGAATTGTTAGGGAACAAACTTTTTGGAAATTATCTATATGCAAAAGAAAAGGAATGCGAAGAATTCAGAATAGCTGTAACTGATTGGGAAGTTAATACTTATTTATAATAGTAACAGCTGTTTTTTTTCTATTTCTTTCTTCTTTTCGTTCAGAAATGATTTGTCCTGTTTACTCCTGATTTTTTTGTTATTTCTCCAGCTAAACTTGAACCTAAATCTAATAATGTCAGATATACTCGCGCTTCATTTCCAGCTAATCCTAGTTCACGTATTGGGATGTTTTCATCAACTCCGTCTTACACAAGCAGCATGAGAATGGTGATGTGTGGTATGAATTTTTTTTGAAGAAGGTTGAGAATGGGAAATTTGTTAAAGTTGATAATAGCTAGAATTCAAATAATTTCTTTTGTTTTTTTAGATTGTCCAGCAAAATGCTCTGCTTTAATTGTAAACTGCAATCATAATTAAATCTCTTTTTGATAAATGCTAATGTATAATTTAACATTGTTTGTTTATCTTCGAATTCAATAGGTTGTGCTGCTACTGCTTTTCTTGTTGCTTCTCTTACAACCCAAACACCTAATGGGGCAATATATTCGTTTGGGTCAACAAAACGTAAAGTGAGTATGCTTGCTTGTTTTTTTGTTTGCTGCAACTTTTCAAGAATTGCTAATCTAGCAGCGTAATAGCCACCAACTGTTGAAGATGCATATTCTTTTCTTCCATAATAATCTTCATAGTCTGTTGCAAATGATGTTTTTTCTGAGATAATTGTTTCAAATAATTCATACTGCCATTCGTTTGGAAAGAATAAGATCAGATAATAATTTCCAAGATGCCCTCCAAAATATGCTTTGTAGCAATCAAGTTGGTTGTAATCTTTTATTTGTTTGATTAATGTTTTTCCAATTGTATCATCTGTTAAAGTTATTGACCATCTTGTCGGCACTAATTTTCTTTGTGTTTTTACTCCGAGATTTCCTGTACTCACAATTTTTGTTAGATAATGCTCATCGAATCCAGCGGTGTAAAGCTCCTGCAATGCAGCTACTGCTTTTACATCTGTGTCAGAAACAATCTTATCAACTTTTGTTGGAACTTTGATATTTTCTGTAATTTGCGCTTTTCTTAATTCAATATTACAGCCATGAGGAGCTTCTTCTCTGTTGAGTGTAAGGCTGAAGTTTGGTTTTTTTGATAAATTTATCTCTATATCCACTGGTTTTTGCGAAAGAGAAAGCTCTTGTGATAGCTCTAAGAATTTGTTGGTAGATGAATTATTAGACGGATTGTTTATTGATTTGATATTTGCTTTAAACTGTGCATTGACTAACTGTGTTCTTAAATCAATTATTTTAGGAATTGAATAATTTTCTCTGCTCCAAAGCAAAGGCTCATCGTTTTGTCTGTATTCCTCTGTATTAAGAATGCCAACATTTATGTTAGGATAACCAAATCTTCCAACAAAGATGTTAGGAGATGCTCCAAAGTAATCCTGCTTTGCTTTTTTGTTGAATTCCTCCTGTGATTGCAGCTTTATCTTCTTTGGATCTAATGCAGGAAAATGCAATGTTCTGCCTTTGTCTTTGATGTATGATATGTCCATGAAATAAAGAAAGTTTTTTTGGATTAAATAGTTATTGAAAACAGTGGTGTGCCAGAAAACAATTAAACATATAAATGACTCTTTGTTTTTCAGATTCATGCCAAGTTTACAAGAAGATATTAGTTTTATCCGCAAAGAGCTGGAAACTAGCAAAAAACCATTGTTTCTATTTGATGATGATCCAGATGGGTTAACATCTTTTTTGCTGCTATACAGAAAAATACAGCGTGGAAAAGGGATATTTATCAAAAGCAGCCCGAATATTGAAAAAAAATATCTTAAACAGGTTCAAGAATATGGTCCGGACAAAATCTTTATCTTAGATATGCCTATTGTTGAACAAGAGTTCATTGATGGAGCATTACAGTCAGGGGTACAAAAAATATTATGGATTGATCATCATGAACCTCAGAAAAATACAGGTGTTTATTATTTGAATCCTAGAAATTATATTGATGCTGATAATAGACCGACGAATTATTGGGCATATCTAATCGTACAGCAGGATCAATGGATTGCTATAGTTGGATGCTTATCTGATTGGTTTCTTCCAGAGTTTGCTGCAGAATTCTCAAGCAAATATCCTGAGATGCTGCCAAGCAATATCACAAAAGTTGACGAAGCATTGTTTACTACAAAAATAGGTGGTTTGTCCCGTATTTTTTCTTTTATACTTAAAGGAAAGTCAGATGACGCTAAGAAATGCATAAAAATTCTTACAAGATTAGAGCATTTTGATGAAGTATTACATCAAACAACTGCTCAAGGCAAGTTTGTATATCAAAAATTTGAGGCAATTAATAAGGAATATCTAGAAACATTGGATAATACAAAAAATGCTCAGATTGTTGGCAATCTTTTGCTGTACAAATATAGCGAGATGAAAACAAGTTTTACTTCTGATCTGTCTAATGAACTACTATTTAAGAATCCTGGCAAAGCCATTCTAATCTGCAGAGAGAAATCTGGAGAAATGAAATGCAGCATGCGCGGAGCAAATTATGATCTTCCAACAATAATCCATAAATCCCTTGAAGGACTGCAAGGATATGGCGGAGGACATACACATGCATGTGGTGTTTGTGTCAAGCTGAGGGATTGGGATGTTTTTTTGGAGAGGGTTAAAAAAGAAATCGAATCATAAAATGAATCGACTATAAAAAATACTTTCTTATTTTAAGTAATAAATGATAATCTATAATCCACATAATGGACAGTTCCTTAATGAGAGAATTAAAAAAGCAGATGAGTTGTTTAATCAAATCCCCACAAAATATTGTTTTATTACTGGATCTTTTCTCTATAAAGAAAAATACAATGATATAGATATCTTTTTAATATCTAGAACTTTTCTATGAGCTGTGTTTCTAAGAACATGCTTCCTAAAAAGCAATTAAAGGTTACTCTTTCAGATTATTGGCATGTTATTAATGAGGGTATTCCAACTTTATTAAACCAAAAAAGTAAATATCATAAAGATGTTCGTTTTCTTATACTCTATACTGAATACTTCAAAACTGGAGAGGGTGTAAAATTTCCGATTTAAAAGCCAAACATTAATAAATGAACGATATTCTACTATCCCTATGAAGGGTGAAGTTTTTTTTAATCATGAGAAGTTAAAAATAATCTGCGAAGATGTACTTTCAACAGATAAAATTCCTAAAAATAGCGTTGATTTAATAGTTACATCTCCTCCTTATAATGTTGATATAAAATATAATTCTCATAATGACAAAATAAATTATGAAAAATATTTAGAATTTAGTCATAAATGGTTATCCAGATGTTTTGAATGGTTAAAAGATGATGGAAGATTATGTCTAAATATTCTCTTAGATAAAAATAAAGATGGTCAGCAGAGTGTTGGTGCAGATTTTACAACTATTGCAAAAAAAATAGGTTATAAGTATCATTCTACAATTATCTGGAATGAAGGAAATATTTCAAGAAGAACTGCTTGGGGTTCTTGGCTAAGTGCATCTGCTCCTTATGTAATTGCACCTGTAGAACTAATCCTAATTTTATATAAGCAAGATTGGAAAAAGAAAGAGAAGAAAGAGTCAGATATAACACGACAAGAATTTATGGATTGGACTAATGGGTTATGGACTTTTCAAGGGCAAAGTAAAAAAGGAGCCGGAGGTCATCCTGCACCGTTCCCGATTGAGTTACCTAGAAGATGTATTAAATTATTTAGCTTTGTCGGAGATGTTGTATTAGATCCTTTTATGGGAAGCGGCTCGACATTAATTGCTGCCGCCAACAATAATAGAAAATCAATAGGAATTGATGTCGATAAAGAATATTGTGCGATAGCAAAAAAAAGATTAATTGCTGAAGCCAATATTTTTGAAAAGAAATTGCATGAAATGAAAGTCGAGAAAGAAAAACCCATCACTAGAAAAAGAACGGATTCCAATCCTACTCAGAAATTGCTCGATGTTACTGTCAATTAAACAAACAATAAGGTATGACAAAAATGGCAAAAACTAAGGAAGAAATGTCGCAAGCTGATTTGATTATGGAATATTATAAGAAACATCCTAAAAGAGAGATACCTCATCCTGAAATTGTTGACTGGGTTGTTGATGAGTTTAAACAAGACGAATTCCACTTGTCTATTGACAGGTGGTGGAATTCGTAAGCGTCAAGAACCACCTTAGGTGTTATCGATAAGCATGCCACTGGTTTGAAAAGTATTTAGAGATCCTGACAGAGCAATTAGAAAATTATCACAAGAAGGACAACTCATCAAAATAAATAAAGGAGTTTACAAATATGACCCTGATTTCGTACATAATAGAGAACTTGAAGATTTTACACCTGCACAAAAAGAAGAAATTTTTAAGAGGGATAATTACAGATGTGTAATTTGCGGTAGAGGAAAAGCAGTGTTTGTTCTTGATGTATCGCTTCGCTATTTTGATGGAACGACGAGCCACTAAAAATTACTTTATTCTAAATTATTCCGAAATCTTTAAGTAGGTGTTTTATAATCATATTTCTTTAAGAGGTTTTGTAAATGGTATATGTATCTCCATCATTATTAGCTGCTGACTTTTCAAAAATTAAACAAGAACTGCAATCTGTCATAAATGCAGATTATCTGCATATTGATGTTATGGATGGCAAGTTTGTTGAGCAGAAAACTTTGTTTTTTGATATTGAAAATGTGAAACTAATTAAGAAGTACAGCAAAATTCCGTTTTTATCACATTTGATGGTTGAGAATCCTTTAGAGTATATCAAAAATTATGCAAAAGCAGGAAGCAGTATTATCTCATTTCATATTGAAGCAAAAGATGATACTTTTGCAGTTATCCATGAGATTAAGAAGTATAAATGCAAAGTTTCAATTGCTTTAAATCCTGAAACTCCTGTTGATAGAGTATTACCTTATCTTGCGCTTATTGATCATGTGTTAGTTATGTCAGTTGTGCCTGGAAAAGGAGGACAGCAATATATTGATAGTACAGATGCTAGAATAAGATTATTAAGACAAATCATTCAGCAAATGGATTTTAATATATTAATCGAAATTGACGGCGGAGTTAAACTAGAGAATTGTTTTAAACCAATAATGGCTGGTGCTGATATTCTTGTTTCTGGTACAGGAATTTTTGGTGCGCAAAATCATAATGAGGTGATTGAGAAAATGAAAGACATTATTTTACTCGGAGCAGATCATGCAGGTTATAAATTAAAAGAATATGTTAAACAATTGCTTGCTCAGAAAAATATTGCGTATAAAGATTTTGGAACAAATAGCGAAGAATCTGTAGACTATCCAATCTATGCACAAAAGGTTGCCAAACAGATTTCACAAGGCAAGGCAAAACGTGGAATCTTGGTTTGTGGGACAGGACAAGGAATGGCGATGGCTGCAAATCGATACAATAATGTAAGGGCAGCACTGTGTTTAGATACTTATTTTGCACAACAAGCAAGAGAACATGTGGATAGTAATGTGTTGTGTTTAGCAGGAAGAGTAACAAAACAAGAAGATGCTGAAAATATTGTTGAGACTTGGTTAAATACTTCTTTTAGTGGAGAAGATAAAAGGGTTAGAAGATTGAAGCAGATTGAAGATGTATGAAAAAGAAGCATGAGAGAAAGCAATTCAGTAATATTTATAAAGCAATTCTTTTTCTGTTCAGTATATGCGCTGATGGTCTAATGGTTACAATCTTTTAGGAAAAGCTTGACCAAAACTTGTGGGTTTCCTCACTACGTTCGTCAAGCCCACTAAAAAAAGATTGCTGTAAATGACTGTGGCCTTCCAAGCCGCGTATCTGGGTTCGAATCCCAGTCAGCGCATTTCTTTTCTTTTTTCAAGTAGATTTATATATCTAATAAAATAAATGAGAACGATGATCGTCAAGACATATAACTCATTAAAAAGAAAGAAAAATGAGTTTCTTATAAATAGAAAACAGAAAAAACAAGTAAAATCATTATATAAGAAAAAACTTGTAATTATTCAAATAGATGGTTTATCGTATGATGATCTTATTTTTTGTATGAATGATGGATATGCACCATTTCTTAAAAAACTAATAAATGAACAACAGTACTTTCTGAAGCAATACAATCCAGGATTGGTCAGCACTACTCCTGTAATACAAGCAGGTATTCTCTATGGGGATAATAATGATGTTGCTGGATTTCGTTTTGTAGACAAAGAGAGAAAAAAAGCAGTTAGCCTTGAAAGTCCATTGGATGCTTTTTATTTAGAGAATACTTATTATAAAGACAAAAAAGGTTTGCTGGCTGATTATGGCAGCAGTTATTTTAATCATTTTTCAGGAACTGCTGAACGATCAATGTTTACAATGTCTACATTGTGGAAGCAAAGCAAACTGCAAAAATTAAAACAAACAGATCTACTGCTTATATTTCTAGCAAATCCATTGCGTATCGTGAAAGTGGCATATTTAGCAGCATATGAGATAATAATCGAACACCTTGAAGGTGTATGGCGAGGCATCGTTGCGTTTTTTAAATGGAAAAGAGCAAAAATACCTTTAGTATATTCATTAGTAAGGATGAATATGAATGTCATCTGCAGAGAATTAGCAACACTTGGCACAATAATTGATATGAGCAGAGATACACCAATAATCTATACAAATTACATTGGCTATGATGAAGTATCGCATCATCGAGGACCTAGCAATAAAAGTGTTTATCGTATTGTCAGGGCAATCGACAGGAATATAAAAAGGATATGGAACAAAAAACCATCAGAATATGAAATGATCATCCTTTCAGACCATGGACAGACTGAAGCACTTCCGTTTAAGTGTGTATATAAGCAGTCATTGGGTGATTTTATACAGCAATTAACAGCAGTTCCAGTTTCATTTGACGAGGAGATTGATACTGAAGAGATTACACTTGAATATATAAAAAGATATCTGGATGAGGCAAGCAAAAAAAACAAATTTGCAGGACTGCTGACAATATTTGAGAGCAAAAAGTTAGAAAAAGAAAAGAAAAAGAAACTTACTGCAATCAGTATAGCTACATCCTGCAATCTGGCACAGATATACTTTCTGATTGAGAAAAAAAAGCTGGTCAGAACAGAAATTGACCAATTTTATCCAGATTTTATCTCAGAGCTGATCAAACATCATGGGATAGGAGTAGTATTTGGCAGAGGCGAAAATCATTTCTTCATCTTAACGAAAGAAGGAGAGATAACATTCACTGCAACTGGAGAAATAAGCACAGATGAAGATAGAAAAAAATTAGCTTACTTATTGAATAATTATAAAATGAATATATCACATGAAATTTTTATAAAACAAATCCTAAAAATGATGCAAAAACCATTAGCTGGGGATCTTATTATAATAGGTTCAATGATTAAAGACAAAGATAACAAACAAAAAATGATAAGTTTTGTCGACCACTTTGGCAGCCATGGAGCATTTGGGGGAAAACAGACAAATGCTTTTATCATAACAAAAGATGAGATCAAAGAAGAAATCTATGATGCTACACAAATTCATAAAATTATTAAGGAGAGGTATTGCAGATAATTAATCTTTTTCTATCATAGGAAAATTAATATGATAGGACATCGACTGAGATAATGATAATAAATCTAAAAGCTCCTCATCTTCTCAAACTCTTTATACCTAGAATCAATTTCTGCTGAAGTCAATCTTTTCATTCTATTCAAAGAAAAATCCTCTGCATTAAATGAAGCTATTGTTGAGCCATACACAACTGCTTTTTTGATGTTTGCAAATGACATATCATCTGTTGCAGCTAAGTATCCAATAAATCCCCCTGCAAAACAATCTCCACAGCCTGTTGGGTCTTTGATTAACTCTAAAGGATACCCTGGAGCATTAAAATGAAGTTCATTGCCTGCTGAATCTTTAGCAAACAACAAAGCACCATGCTCTCCTTTTTTGATGATGCAATATTGTACACCTAATAATAATGCTTGCCTTGCAGCCTGTACAAGATTGACTGTGTTAAATAACATCCTAGCTTCGCTGTCATTGATTACTAATGCATCTACTCTTTTGATTACTTTAATCAGGCTTTCCTTTGCTGTTTGTATCCAGAGATTCATTGAATCAAGAACTATAAATTTTGGTTTGGCTAATTGCTCTATTACCTTTAATTGCAGCATTGGGGGGTTATTTGCAAGCAGTATATACTGAGCATTTTTGTATTCTTCAGGAAGGTCTGCCTCAAAATCTGCTAATGAATTAAGCTCTGTTTTCAATGTATGTGCTTGATTCATATCAAATTCATATTTACCTGACCATCGAAAGTTTTTGCCTTGAATTGTTAATCCATTAAGATCAATATTTCTTTGCTGCAGTAATTGAAGCTGTTCTTTAGGAAAATCTTCTCCTGCAATTGCTACAATCCCCAGCTTGATTTTAATTTTGTTTTCTACAGAATTTGTGAAGAATGAAGCAGCATAGCTTGCATATATTGCAGAACCTCCAAGAACAGTTTTAACTTCACCAAAAGGTGTAGAGATATCGTCTAGACCTATGCTTCCTATGATTATCATTTGCACCATCTGATTTTAGAATTATGTTTGATTTAAAAAGTTAATCCAGAAAGATTTATATTATTCACTATTTAACTTCATAATTATGGCATTAAAAATAATGGAAAAAGATTGCTGTGATATATATGAGAAGTTTGACAAGAAAAATCTTTTGGTTAAAAGCTATTATTATTGGGACGTGCTTGCAAGAAACAAACAAGTTACACTTGGATCTTGTGTAATTATCCTTAAACGTCATGTTGAAAACTTTGGGCAAGTTGAACCAGATGAACTAACAGAACTTTCTGACGCTGTTCAAGAACTAGAAAAAGCTCTAAAAAATACATTTGCCTATGATAAAATCAATTATCTTATGCTAATGATGGCAGATAACCACGTCCACTTTCATGTACTTCCTCGTTATCAAAAAGATAAAGAGTTTAATAAGATTAAATTTCAAGATAAATGCTGGCCAAAACTCTCAGATATGCAGTCACAAGAGATTTCTAAAGAGACAATTATGAAGATAAAGGAAAAGATAATGTCGGGATACTAACAATGAAATAAAGCTTTTTTATTGGAAAAAAAGCCTTGTTTAAGCTTCTTTATCTGCAGATAAGCTTTAGTAATTGCCTATAAAGCTTTGGAAGAGAGCATAAAGCTTTGAGTGTAATCATTTAGAAAGTATGTTTATAAACAACATTGTCTTACTATAATATATCATAATGGAGGGATAATATGAAACTAAAAAATATAGGCAACAAATTATTTACACTATTTGTGTTATTAGTTTTTGTTTTAGGCACAATACCATTAGCCTTTGCAAGTGAAGATGAAAATAAAAGTAATTCTGGATTAGGTATAGGATTAGGTGCAATCGCAAATGAAGAAGCTTCTGCAGCAGTAGATATCCAAATAGATACTCAAATTGAAGCAGCTGTACAAACAGAAGTTGCAGCTGAAACAAATACAGAAGCAGCATCATCTTTTGAAGCAAGAGTAAAAAACTGTATTGCTAGAGTAACTAAGAATCATCCAAAAGCAGATGAAGCAAGAATTGAAAAATTCTGTAGAAAACACATTGAATTAAAGATGAAGATTAATGAAAAGATAGGTGAAAAAAAAGAGAAGATAAAAGAGATCAAAGGAGATATAAAAGAATTAGATGAAAAAAGAAAAGAGAATCTCAGGGAATTCAAGCAAAAATTGGCAGAGAAGAACAAAGATATTAATGAATATAGGTTAAGAACATTAGCAAAAGTAGCAGAGAAAAATGAGAAGATTGCAAAAATGGCAGAAAACCTTAATGAAAAAGGATTAGAAGTATACACACATTTGAGTGAAAAAGCTAAGCAATGGTGCAATGATAATGCAGAGCAATGTGAAAAAAGAATAAAAAACTGGAAGCTTGAAAAAGCTAAAGACAAGCGAAAGATAGCAAAAGAAAAATTGGATAAGATTGAAGAAAGATATATCAAAGCAAAAGAAAAGTTTGAAGATGCTGAAAAAAAATATAAAGAACAAAAAGATCAATTTTCTGAGGTAAAAGAAAAACTAAAAGCATGCAAAAATGACAATCCTTCTGAAGAATGCAAGCAATTGCAGCAATTAGCAGTTGAAAAAGCAAAAAGAGTGGTGCAGCATTCAATTGAACTGCTTACAAATCATCTAGAAAAGATCAAAGAAAGGATAAATGAGAATGAAAATATTGCAGACGAGGAAGTTACAAAAATAACTACAGAGATTGATGCTCAGATTAAATTGTTGTCTGAACTTTCTGCAAGAGTTGAAGCAGCAAAGACAAAGGATGAAATAAAGTCTCTTGCAAAAGGAATACAGGATATATGGAGAAATTACAAGCACAAAGCTGAATCCCATGCATTAAATGTTGCGAATGCTAAAATTTTAGGTGTTGTTGAAAGAAGTGAAAAAGTAGAAGATAAATTTCAATGTGTGTTAAACCAGCTTGAATCAGAAGGAAAAGACACAGCTGAGATTGACGCATTAGTTGAAAGATACAACACAATGATTACAAGTGCAAGAGAAAATTACGCAAAAGCAAGAGAATCATTCAAAAATGCAATTGAGCTTCGCACAAGCAAGAATCTAACTTCAGTAGAGATTGAGCAAGTTATAAAGTTAAACAAAGAAGGAAAAGCAGAGCAAGATTCAGCAAAAGCAGCAGTTAAAAATGCACATGAAGTTGTAAAAGAAATAGTGAAAGCTATTAAAGAGAATGGAGGAGATTTAGACAGCTGCAGCAAAGCTGTTGATAAAGAACTAGAGAATGAAGATGTGCAGGAAGTTGTAACAGAGAATAATGTGGCTCTTGATGAAGAGATAACTGCTGAAAATAAAGGTGATTAAAATGAAAAAAATCATTGCAATCAGCATAATGATGTTATTAACAGCATTAATTATTTCAGCTTGCACAAAAACAACACAGACAACACCAACTGTACAGCAGCAACCAGTAGAATCTGGACAAAGCTCTGATGTAACAGCAGCACAAGATCTGCCAGATGAGAATGAATTTTCTCAACCATCTGTTGACAAATTAGATTCAGATTTTGATTTATTTAATGACTGGTAAAATAATCAGTTTTATTAGATTTTTTATTTTTTTTTATTAATTCAATTTTTCAACAAGTTTTTTATATACCTACTTCTCCAATAAGCTTAATGAAGATAAACAAAACCAAGAATAATGAGAATGTAAATGATATACTCAATCAGATATCAAAACAATATGAGATCTCAGACAAAGATAGAAAGCAGACTAGTAAAAGAATAACTGAATTCATAACTCAATTAAAACTGCAACTCAAAAAGAATAATATAAACGCAAAAGTCATGCTTGGAGGCAGTGCAGCCAAATCAACTTATATCAAGAATGATTTTGACTGCGATATATTTGTGCGGTTTAATTATAATAAATATGCAAAAGAAGAACAGAGTATATCAAAATACTTGCAGAAAGCACTTCAAAAATATAATTTTATAACAATTCATGGTTCCAGAGATTATTATCATGTCAAAAAAGATGATGTAAATTATGAAATAGTACCTGTATTAGACATAAAAGATCCAAAAAAAGCAGTAAATGTGACAGATATGTCGCCATTGCATGTAGAATGGGTAAAGAAGCATATCAATAATAATCTTCGCGATCAGATAATACTTACAAAAGTATTTCTTAAGACAAATAATCTTTATGGCGCTGAATCATATGTAAAAGCATTTTCTGGGCATGTTGTTGATATTTTATTAGTGCAATACAAAACATTTCTTAATCTGCTGAAGCAGTCGCAGAAGTGGAAATTATTTGAAGTAATTGACGTCGAAAAACACAATACAGCTAAATGGCTGAATGAATCAAAGATCTCTCCGCTGATTGTAATTGATCCATTATTGCCAAGCAGAAATGCCTGCGCAGCATTAAGCAAGGAAAAGTTTGTTTTATTCAAAGAAACAGCAAAAAAATTTCTAGACAATCCTGATAAAGAATTCTTTACCAAAAAAACAATTAGTGCAGAACAACTGCAGCAGCAGTTAAATAAAGAGTATAAGAGCAAAAAGATTATAGTTGTTAAAGTTACTCCATTAAATGGAAAAGAAGATATAGTTCTGACAAAAGCATTAAAAGCATTTGAGTATCTAAAAAAAATCATTCTTGAAAATTATTTTTTTCTTTTTGACAGCGGGGTTGATTTTAGCAATAAGAAACAAGTATCTTATTTTTTTGTCACAAACAAAAAAATATTGGATAAACAAAAACTTATTAAAGGACCAGCTGCTGAATTTACTGAAGGGTGTAAAGCGTTTGCTGCGAAACATACTTCTGCATTTTTGAGAGGAAAACAGTGGTTTGCATATGAAAAAAGGAAGTATATAACTCTTGCACAGCTAATTAAAAAAGAATTAAACAATAAATATATTGCTGAAAGAATAAAATCTGCAGAATTGTAAAAGAGATTGTGCCAAAAGTAATTAACCACTTTGTTCTATATAAGAATTAATGGTTGAGATAATTATTTTATGAAATTTATGGTCAACCTTACATAGCTTTTTTGTAACAATTCTTTCATTAATAGTAAAAATGCGATGGGGTTTAACCCAACTCTCAAATAATAAATTTCCTTCTTCTAAAAGGAAAAGGCATAAGTACAATATCGCATTGATTATACATTATTCCACCGTTCATCTGCTTCATTATTCCAATCTTTCTTGAGAATCTGCTCTGAAGCAAGCATTGTCATAATTGACTCTGCATTTGGGTGTTTTTCTAATTTTTCAAGTTCATCTAATTTTTTATTGATAATCCTTCTAACATATTCGCTCCATTTTATTTCAGTATGATTTCTCATTCTTTTATATACAGAATACTCAATTGATAAAGTAATGTTTGTCATACCGTATATAAGTGAGCACACTTATTTAAATTTTTTGGAAAATATAAAAAGTTTTATATTGAAGAACATAATAATAACATTTATGCCATTCAAATTTCACAAAAAGCGATTTATTGAAGAACAAAAGCTTCCATTAATAATAATAACAATTGGTATTCTTATATTATTTGTGAGTATATTTATAGACAATAGTATTTTACAATCTGCAAAAACAATCAACAATGTTTATATAACATTCTTCTTTCATTGGCTCAGTGATTTTACGCTAATATTTACTATAATTGGTGTTTTTATATCACTATTGTTTTTTTATGAAGAAAAAAAAGATAGTATTTTTCAGCTATGGCTTATCTTATTGCTGACACTTATTGTAACTGTAATTATCAAAGTTGCTGTTGCAAGAACACGTCCATCAGAGATTTTATTTGGCTTTTCTGGATTAGATTATTCATTCCCATCACAGCACACTGCATTTGTATTTGCTGTACTTCCATTACTCTACAAAAGATTAAAAGAACTAAAATGGTATTTTCTTGGATTTGCTATTATTGTTGGTATAAGTAGGATCTATCTTACTGTCCACTACACAAGTGATGTAATTGCTGGTGCATTAATTGGCTATATTATCGGTTGGTGTGTTGTCACATTTAGAGAGAAATATAGATATTTGCAGGATTATACAATAAACTAATAGGATAGGAATGATATTTATCTTGGTGTAAACATGAACCAATACTTTGAAATAAAAAGAAAACTGCTTCATATCCTATTAGGAATCATCTTAATTGTTCTTCTATATTATGATATTCTTACTGCAATAATTCTGATAATAACAATAGTAATTGGATTAATTGCTGCGTATAGTGCAAAACATTGTACTCTGCCAATTATTTCATGGTGTCTAGATAAATTTGAAAGAAGAAATGTATTTCCTGGCAAAGGTGTTTTTACTTTTTTAATAGGAACAACAATAGTAATAGCTGTATTTCAAAAAGAGATTGCATTGGCAGCAATTGCAATTCTCACCTTTGGCGATTCATTCTCACATCTGATTGGAAGATACTATGGCAATATAAAACATCCTTTAAACAATGAAAAACTAATAGAAGGCACAATTGCGGGCATTGTTATTGGATTTGCATCAGCACTCTTTTTTGTCTCTCCTATAGAAGCATTCTCAGCAGCTCTTTTTGCAATCAGTTTTGAATCTTTTGAAATAAGAATAAAACAATATATCATTGATGATAATATAAGCATACCTGTTATTGCAGGAGTTGTTATATTTGTTTTACGGTTACTCTAAATCAACATGAATTATATTTGTTTAGTTTGTTCAATTTTTCGAAATTTTACAGAATTATTACGCAAAGCTTTATATATTAGTATAACCAAAATTACATAAATTAAATTAAAATCAAAAGGAGTGAGATTTTTATGAATAAAAAAGGTGTTTATTCTTTATTAATTGTAGTACTTGTAGTTGTAATAGGCGCATTAGCATTACTGAGCATAAACGATACAGGCAATGTACTTACTGGAAGTGTTGTATTAGAGATTGATGAGAAAACATTTTCAGATTGTATGAATGTAGAAGCAAATAGATTAGGAGAATATGATAATATTGAAACTTACTGCAAATGTAAAGCAGAAGAAAAAAAAGGCTGTAACCTATACTTAAAGAAGAAAAACAGCAAGATGTGTGAAGCGGGATATCTGCCTGAATTCCAATGTGAAAAAAATTCACGGCAAAAAGATATCCAATATCAGAAATATCAATTTGCAGATTGCAAAAGTAAAATGGTTCCTGTCAAAGAATGTGACTCTGGTTGTGCTGGAGATATCTGTGCAAATCAAGCGTGCACTGATACAGACGGCGGAAATAAACCATATATTGGTGGAACTGTTAAAGGAAACAACAAGTTTGACCAGATGACTGAGTTAAGTGATATTTGCACATCTTCTGATACATTAAGAGAATTCTATTGCAAAAATGATGTTATTTCAGATATGTACACATCATGTTCTTTTGGCTGTGACAAAGCAAAAGCAGAATGCATTGTTGCTCCTTGTACTGACACAGATGAAGGTCAAGCAATCTATAAAGCAGGCAAAACAACAGGTGCAGTATTTGGCGAGTCAATTGATGTAAAGACAGTAAAAGATGATGTATGTGTTAACAGCAAACAATTAAAAGAATATTATTGCCATTTAACTGGAGCTGTTTCATCAGTAACAGTAGATTGCACATATGGCTGTAATGAAGGAAAGTGTACTGCTCCGACTGGATAAAAACAATTATAAAAATAGAGGTGTATAAGTATGTTAAAAAAGGCAAATAATTATAGTTTAGTTATAGTTGGTATTGTTGCAGTTGTTGCGGTTGTTGCATTGTTTAAGATGTCAGGCAGTAGTTCTTCGATAGAAGTTGAACAAGAATTTGTAACTGAAGATATAACAGGAAATGCAGTTGCAACAGTAAATAATATGCAAGTTAAAGGAGCAACTTGTAATGTTTTAAAAAGTGGTTCAATTAATTACACAACTTATGGTAGTAGTTATCCTATACGGGTAAATCCAAAGCAATCTTACTGTGGTACTTCTGAAATCACTGTACCAAAAACAGATGTAGTAAGTTATTCATATAGATGCCAAAATGGCAAATTATACAATGGAACAGTTGTTTGCTCAAATGGTTGTGATTCAGCAACAGGAAAATGTAAAACAACAGTTGTACCATCCTCCTCCTTATCTCAACAGATACAATGTTCTGGATTCAAAAATGCAACAAAAACAATGATAAATCTTTCTTTTCCTATTAATACTTTTGATGGTTATACATCATCTGTTATTCAAGAGAAATCTATTATTCAAGAGAATAAGACTTTTTGCAGTTCTACCATTGGTGGATATGATATAACTAGCCTTTCATGTGAAAATGGAATCTTAAAGAATAAAACTATATCATGTAAGCAATATGATTGTGTTGATGGAGTGTGTCTTAAACCAAGCTGCAAAGAATACAAAGCTTCAAATGGTACAATGATGGTGAACTATTTAGAAATGGATAAGGGTAAATATTCTTGGGGTTATGGAAAATCTAAAAACATATCAAAACAAATGTGTAATGGTAATAATTTAATCGTATACTCTTGTTATAAACAAAATAATACTTTACAGAAACAATATATTAATTGTGAAAATGGATGTAATCTTAATACAGATGTATGCAACCAAAATTATTGCTCTGAATTCAAAAATGTAACAAATGGAGAAATATATATTAATGCAACTTTGTATTTGAAGAATTATAATAATAATGATTATTTTACTAGTTATTATGGAACTTATGCAAAGGAAAAACCTTATTGTTTGAATTCAAATGAATCAGCTATTTATAGATGTACTAGTGGTCTATTAAATACAGAGAAAATAAAATGTAAAGATGGTTGTAATTGGTCAACAGGAGGGTGTAAAACAACAACAATACAAACTTCTTCGCTGGTTGTTCAGGATTTTAGCTGTAATTTAATAAATGAAACCCACTTTAATATGACTTATCCAGATGGAGACATATATCCAACTAAAATAGGTGAATCTAATTGTGGTAATTATATTTATGGCCAATCAAGTTATCAACCAACAAATGCAACATTAATGTATTCTTATAACTGCAGTGGCAGTAAACTTTATAATATAACCCAAAAATGTCCAAAAGGATGTGTTATATCTGCAGGAACATGTAAAGAATAATTTTTTTATTTTTTTTTATTTACAAATTTTTCTTAAGAAAGAATAAATATGCTGGTAAGACTGTAATGGTATTGCCTTTCTGTTGTATCTTTTCTTGTTTTGCTTTTGAAACAACAACACCTTCTTTACAATTAAATTGCTGCATAAAAGCAAGTAATCCATTTATCTCAATCTTCCCATATTTTATTTCAATAGGGATAATTTTCTCTTTTGTAATTATAGCATCAACCTCATTCTTGTAAGAATCTCTCCAAAAAAATTCTGCTTTGAGTTTATTTATAATTACTGATTCAAATACTTTTGATTTTGAATAGTCATCTTCTCTAAATAAAATATCTCCTGAAATAATAGTTGGATAATATTTTTTTAACTTTCGCTCTATTTTCCTTCTATTTCTTGAATAATTGTATAACTTTCGTAAAAGAAACGATTCTTCAAGATATGAAAGATACAAAGATAATGTTTGCCGTGCAATATTTAATTCTTTTGCAAGATCATCTAATTGAATTATCTGTCCAGGCTCTTCCATAATTATATTTACAAGCGATTGTATAAGAGAAATATCTTTAATTGCAAAAAGAATCGGAATATCACTATAAATTGTTTTTTCAATAATATTTTCTCTAATATATTTTTTAATCAGCTCTTTATCCTGCAGATCGATTATTTCTGGAAATCCTTGCGTAATAATAAATTGCTGAAATAATTGAGAAAGCTCTTTTTCATACAATTTCTCGTTTTTTATTTTAATTCCTTTAAATGCTAGATACTCTAAAAATGTTAATGGTTCAATCTTAAACTCAAATATTCTTCCAGCAAGCGACTCTTTTGATTTTCTTCTGATAAACAATGATTCAGAACCAGAAATAATAATCTTAACGTTTTTAGAGTAATTGTCATAAATCCTCTTAATCTGTTCTTCCCAATTCCTTACTTTTTGTATTTCATCAAATAAAAATAGATATTTCCCTTGATTTAACTGTTTATTCATCAGTTGCTCATATTCCTTGATAATCTCTCGTATTTCTTTATCTCTAAATTCGTCAAACGAAAAATACATGATATTCTCAGGATTTATTCCTTGTTTGATATAATCATCAACTATTTTAAACATTAATGTAGTTTTACCTACTCTTCGTAAGCCAGTCAAGGAAATAATCTGCTTCTGGGTGATACACTTGTTTATTATTGTATAAATCTCTCTATCTTTATACTCTAATTCTAACTTTTCTTTCCACCATTTGTTTGATTCTTGAAGTACATCTTTAATTTGCGGCATGTTGAACTAACCCTAAATCGATTTTATGTTAGTCATAACTAACGTAGATTTATAAATGTTTTGGGTGAGAGTAGTTAATAATTGTGCTGTGCTCATAAATAATAAGAAAATACATTCAGCAATGTACCCAAAAAATTATTTATTTTGCTATATTCCACAATAAGTTAAATTTGTATCTCTAAATTTCTTCTTGCCTGTTGTTACAAGGATTTTTTCTTTGATGTTTTTAAATTTGATTAATAATTTGTTTAGAACAAACTGCTGTGATAATCAAGGTAATCTATCCAATTGTTTTACTTGATAATTCTCTTCTTCTATAGTAATTACTTCCTCTTCCTGTTTCTTATGTTCTTCTGCTTTCTTTGGCTCTTTTTTCTCTTTTTCATGATGCTCTGCTATGAATGCCTTATCTCTTATCTTGCTCTGCACAGCATCCATCTCTTCCGGCTGCAATTGTTTAGGCTTCCATTGAAAGTTAATGCCATCATCTTCTCGTCTAGATAACACCATACAAACAAGATGTGGATATGGATTATTAGTATTGTCACCATTAAACATAACAATATTTGTGCCTTGCGCTCCAGAAGCTTCAAACAATGCAGATGCAGTTGTATTTGCTACAGTAAACAATTGCTGAACAACTATATCCTGCAATGCTTCAATTGTATCAACATGCTGTTTAGAAAAAATTTCAACATGACCAAGTGCTGCTGGATATTCACTTAACATAGCTAGAACTATTGCATCCTCATAAACAATCTTTGCTTTTAATTTTCCTTCTTTTATTTTACAAAGTTTACATTCCAAAAAAACTCACTTCGTTCGTTTTTTTATCATCCAATTCTTGAGATAAGGTCATCTTCATTGTTTTGCTCTTTATCTTCTTTATTTTTATCTTCGTTATATTCCTCTACTTCTTTTTTCTCGACGTATTCTTTCAATTTTGATAAATCTACATCCTTGAAAATCTCCTGCAATTCTGCTATTTTTGAAATCTTCTCTTTTAGCAATGGCAGATCATGCAATAAAAGATACTTAAGCTTAGGATTAATCGCAAGCACTTCCATAAAATCTTCATAAATCTCTTCTTCAGCCAATTTCTCTGACAATTGTTGTTTTTTAAAGTTCTCCTCTAATTCCTTAAATACATCAATCTGCACAGGTTTTTGCTGTATAATTGATGGCTGTGAGAATTGTGATTGTTGCTGTTGTACAACTTCAGCTTCTTTGATTATTGGTTTTGATTGTTTTTGCACAACACTTTGTCTATCTTCACCTAATTCTTTCTTTCGTATAACTGATATAATCTCATCAATCTGAATATTCTTGAGAAGCATCTGTAATTGTGGATTAGTCTGAGCTAATGCTTTAAATTGTTCAGAATTCTCAACAATAAGCCGTTTTAATGGTATATTTTTGTCAATTATTGCAAAAGCTTCTTCTTTTGTATATGATGTTGATGGTAAAGAACTTGTTTTCTGCTGTTGCTGTATTGGAAATTTAGCATACGCATTCTTCAGCATTAATGGCAGATTCTGTTTTAGCACTTTGTACAATTCTTCCTCTTTTATTTTATCAATATCTCCTTTTTTAAACTCAAACACGTCAATGCCATCATTTTTTTCTCGAGGAATAATATGCAATAAGAAATGCTGGCTTTGCTGTCCTGCAACAACTCCATTTGCAACAAAAATTATATCACCAAACACTAAAACACCTTCTTTGACAGCTTTTGAGATTTCTTTTATCTTTACACTCAAATGCTGAAATGTTTCAGGAGGCAATAATGGAAGAATGGGGTAATGTTCTTTTGGCATTACTAGTGTATGCCCTTTAAATGCTGGATTGATATCAAGAACAGCAATTATCTTATCATCTTCATATATTTTCTTAGATGGAATCTCTCCTTTAACTATTTTACAAAAAGGACAATTTGCTTTCTGTGCTTCTAATGCTTGCTGTTGTTCTGGAGTAAGCTGCATGGAGGATAAAAAGATGAGAGACTTAATAAAGTTTAGTATTTTCTGAATTCACTTCGTTCATTCAGAAAAATACTTACTTGACTTCTTCAGCAATTATAGAATATCCATCATTTGTCTTTATTACTTTTCCTGTAACTGTAATATTCTGTCCTTCAACGAAGCTAAGATTCTCAGCGCCAAAAAGCGAGACATTAACAAAACACTGCTGAGCTATTGTTAAAAAGTAATTATTGCTTATTTCTCGTGCATTAACAATTGTTCCTTTTACAGCAATTGTTTTGTCAATATCTTTATCAGAGATTGTTGATATGCTTCTTTCGTCAAGCTTTGCAGTCTTTAGAAAAGCAAATAACAAAATAATACCTATAAAAAAAGTAACAATAGCAATTTTAGTTATTGTTGATTCCTGCATCTATCTGATGTTGTTTTATTATATAAATAGTTATTTGTTTTTTGAGCTGTTTTTAGTATAAAGAGAATTATAATACATCTCCATATAAAGAATATTCATCAACTTTTACTATTTTCACTTTTGGCATCTCTCCTAGTTTAAAATCCCCTTTTACAACAACTTGTTTATAAGTATAATTCCTTCCCAACATTGTTTGCGTTCCTTTTTTGCCATAATCATCGATTATAATAATACCCTGCCAACCTATCCATTTCTGATTAATTGATGGCAATAGTGATTCAAATAATTGCGTAAGTCTTTTTGAACGTCCAGCGATAATCCTTCCATTGTGTTGAGGGAATGCTGCTGCTAATGTTTTTGGACGTGCAGAATAACGAGAGATATTGATCACATCAAACTGCAATTGTTTGACAACGTCTAATGTTTCATTAAACTGTTCATCTGTCTCATATGGAAACCCACAAATAATATCAGTTGCAATAGTTATCTCAGATATTTTCTTCCTTAATTTCTGGACGATTTCAAAAAACTCTTCTTTTGTATAATTTCTTTTCATTGCATTTAATACTGCATTATTTCCCGCTTGAATTGGTATATGCAAAAACTTGAACATTTTGGGATGCCTAAATATTTCAGCAAGTTCATTGATATAAAGCTTGAAATGATCAGGATTACCCATACCTAATCTAACCATAAATGTTCCATCTAATGCTAAAATCTTCTGCAGCAGGATAGGCAATGTACAGCCAATATCTAATCCATAAACAGCAGTGTCCTGAGAAGTCAGCCAGATTTCTTTGATACCTTGATTAACTGCTGTTTTTATTTGCTGCAATATTGCTTCAGTTTCAAAAGACAGCAGATTAAATCGCGCAGCTTTTGTCTTGCAGAAAGTGCAGCTGCCTAAACATCCACGATTAATTGGGATAATTTCAATAATTGGATTTTTTCTTATTTTTGGAAGATTCAATCGTTGATTGTTTTCTTTCTTTGTTAATATTATTCTATTGCCTTGCAGTGTCTGTTCAACAACATAAGTGATATTATTGATTTGAGTAGTTCCAAGCAGTGATACTTCCGGCAGCTTTTCTGGATCTGTCTGCGCAATACATCCAGCAATAACAATTGGCTTTTTTGGCAAGGCTTTTAAGCATCTGAAGAAATCTTTTTCAGTAGCATTTTTTACTGTGCAACTATTTATAACAATCAAATCAGCTTGTTCTGCTGTCTGCACTATCCCATAACCCTCTTTCTGCAATATCCCCTGCATAGTTTCAGTATCAGCAACATTGTTTGAACAACCTTGAGTAATAAAAAATATTTTGTGCATAATCAGTAGTAACTTTAGTTGTTTTTTTAATCTATTCCTTCTTTACATTAACTGCTTTTGGACCTCTGTCCCCTTGTTCTACATCATATGTAACTGAATCATTATCTTGTAAAGTTACGCCTTCTGCTAAAGCTGTTTGATGTACAAAAACTTCTTTTCCGTCTTCGCCTGCAATAAATCCAAATCCTTTCATCTGGTTAAAAAATTTTACTGTTCCTTTCATGTTTAATCCCCATATTTAATTTAATCTAATCTTCAGAAACAACTCGACATAGTCAAAAAGCTCTGATTACTCCCTAGAAAAGAGGGTTCCTTTTTAAATGCTTCTGTTTATTGTATGTGTTTAGCACAATAAGGTCTAAATTCAATCGATTTCTAGACGAGAGCCACGAGAGGATACTCCATCCTGGAACGCAGCTCCTAAGGAAATCTCGTCGAGAATTTCGAAGGTGCTAAACACATACCGTGAATCAAAAGCATTTATAAATTATGAATTCTTCCAAAATATTCGGAGTTGATACTATGGCAGTAAAACAAGGAGATACAGTAAAAGTAGAATATACTGGAACATTTGAGAATGGAGAAATGTTTGATTCTTCAAAAGGCAATGGACCATTGCAGTTTAAAGTTGGCGGGCATGAAGTGATAAAAGGTTTTGATGATGCTGTTCTTGGTATGGAAGTAAACCAAGAAAAAAGCATAATAGTCGAACCAAAAGACGGTTATGGAGAACCAAGAGAAGAATTAAAGCACAGAGTGCCGAAAAATAAAATTCCTGCAGATGTTACTCCACAAGTTGGTCAAACACTTGGCTTGCAAGATCCACAAGAAAGAGTGTTTCCAATAAAGATTGTTGCTGTTGATGCAGACTCAATCACAATTGATGCAAACCATCCACTGGCTGGTAAAACACTGCATTTTAAGATTAAATTATTGGAGATTTTGTAATAAGATTTTATTTCTCTTTTTTATTATTGTCTTTTTTATCTTTTCTTTGTTCTCTTTGACTTTTTTTCCAATTTCTAACAAAGGAATAACAACAAAATCTCTATTAGACAACCTTGGATGAGGTATTGTCAACTTGCTTGTTTTTATCCTTTTGTTTCCAAAGAATAAGATATCAATATCGATTGTTCGCGGGCCATTTTTGATTATCTTCTTTCGCTTCATTTTCTTCTCAATAGTCTTAACAAATAATAATAATCTTTGTGGGCTTAGACTTGTTTTTGCTTTTAGTACGCAATTATAGAAATTTCTCTGATTAATATAGCCAACTGGTTTTGTTTCATAGAGAGAAGATACTTTTTTAACGACTATCTTCTCATCAAGCAATCTAATTGCTTTCAATAGGTTTTTTTTTCTATTGCCAATATTTGAGCCAAGAGCAAGATAAATAATTACCATTTTATTCACTTTTACTGTATTCTTCTAACAGTTGCACAACTTGCTTATGTTCTTTTATATCGTGTACCCGTAGATAAGAAATTCCTTTAAGCAATGCAATTGTATTCATTGCAATTGTTCCTGGCAATCTCTCCTGCACATCTGCTCCTGTTATCCTGCCTATAAATGATTTTCTTGATGTACCTAATAATATTGGATAATCTAATGAAATAAAGGCATCAAGATTGCGAATTATCTCAAGATTATGTTCAACTGTTTTTCCAAATCCAATCCCTGGGTCTAAAATAATATTCTGCTGTTTGATCCCTGCTTTTTTTGCAAACATTGCTCTTTCTGCCAGAAATCGTTTAATCTCTGCAATCACATTTTCATATTTTGGTTCATGCTGCATTGTTTGAGAAGTTCCCTGCATATGCATAATAATAACAGTTGCATTATATTTTGCAATTACTTTTGTCATTGCTGAATCAGATAATCCTGTGATATCATTAATAATATTTGCTCCTAATTTCAAGCATTCTTCAGCAACAACTGTTTTATAAGTATCAACAGATATCAAAACAGGCAGATGATTGTCAGCAATATATTGTTTCATTGCTTTTACTACTGGCAATAATCTTTCTAATTCTTGCTCAGCACTGATTGATACAGCTCCTGGTCTTGAACTTTCTGCGCCAAAATCAAGAATATCAGCTCCATCCTCAATCAACTGAATTGCGTGTTCTATGGCACTTTCTACTGAAAGATATTTTCCACCGTCATAAAAAGAATCATCAGTAAGATTAATGATTCCAATTAATCTAATTTTTTTTTCTTTTTCTGTTTTTTTTTCCTTTCTTAGAATTTTTCCCATAATATCCCTGAATAAATTCTTTAAAATCAACATGCAGCTGCTTTGTTATCTTACCAGCCTTGCCTTTACCAACAATAATTGCATCAATTTTTACAATAGGCACTATTTCCATTGTAGTATTAGTTAAGAAACACTCATCACAACCAATAAGGTCATTCTTCGTCAGTTTTCTTATCTCAACTTTAAGATATTTCTCAGCAAGTTTGAGAACAATACTCCTTGTAATACCATCTAATACACGAGGCGAGGTCAATAACTTGCCGTTTTTGATGATATAAAAATTACTTGTTGTACATTCTGTAATCTCTTCACCATGAGAAAATAATGCATCAAATGCTTTCTTCTCCTTTGCTTCTCGTGCTGCAAGGATATTAGCCAGAAAGTTTATTGACTTTATTTTAGGCAATGTTCTAGAATATTTTGAGATTATTAATTCTACACCATTATATAGAGAAACATCATAAGCAATAAATTCTTTTGCAATAATAAAAAATTGTGATTTGCAATCTTTAACTAATCCCATCTCGCCAATACCGCGAGTAACAGTTAACCTGATATATGCTTCAACAAGCTTATTCTTTTTGATTGTCTTCTCAATTTCTGTTTTCATCTGCTGTTTTGTTATAGGAATAACTAACTGCATCTGCTTTGCAGAGAGGTATAACCTATTAAGATGTTCATCAGCCATAAAGAGTTTGCCATTATAAGTTCTTAGAGTTTCAAACACGCCATCGCCATACAGCAAACCATGATCAAATACAGAAATGCATGCTTTTTCTTTTGGGATTAGTTTGCCGTTGATGTTTATGTACATGATTAAGAAGAGGATTTATTGACTATATAAATTTTTGCTCCATAAGTTTTATTAACCCAAAATAAAAAACAAGAGAATATGTGTGAAAAACTTATCTCAATAAGAAACAAATTTATAAAAATCATCTATAAAGGAATATGCAGGCCTATCTTCTTTCGTATTGATCCAGAGGCTATCCATGATACAATGATTAAAAGAGGAAAGTTTCTTGGGAATTACTCACTAACAAAGAAAATAACAGGATTCTTCTTCTCTTACAAAAACAAAAAACTGCAGCAAACAATCGCTGGTGTTACATTTCCAAATCCAATTGGATTAGCTGCTGGATTTGATAAGAATGCTGAGCTAACGCAGATTCTTCCTCATGTATGTTTTGGGCATGTTGAAGTTGGCTCAATTACTGGAGAATCATGCTTTGGCAATCCAAAACCAAGATTATGGAGACTGCCAAAATCACAATCACTCATTGTTTATTATGGACTGAAAAACAAAGGCGCAGAAATTATAGCAAAAGAATTAGAACTGCTTAAGCAAAAAGAAAAAAGACTGGTTCCATTAGGGATTAGCATCGCAAAAACAAACTGCAAAGAAACTGCTGAAACTTCTGCAGCAATTGCTGATTACTGTAAAGCATATTCATTATTAGAACCACTCTCGGATTATATAACTATAAACATCAGCTGCCCAAATGCTTATGGCGGCCAGCCGTTTACAAATGTACATGATTTAGACAAACTTTTGAAAGAAATAGCTAAAATAAAGACAAGAAATGATATGCCTACTTTTTTAAAACTTTCTCCTGATCTTGCAGATGAAGAACTTGATAAGATAATCGAGGTTTCAAGAAAATATAAGATAACAGGATTTATCTGTTCAAACCTGACAAAAAGCAGAGATAATCAAAAAATAATTGAAAAGAATATTCAAACAGCAGGCGGATTATCTGGCAAGATTGTTCAAGACTTAGCAGACAAACAAATAAGCTATATTTATAAAAAGACAGGCAAAGAGTTTGTTATCATCGGCTGCGGCGGGGTGTTCACAGCAGAAGATGCATACAGAAAAATAAAGTTAGGAGCTTCATTGATTCATCTTATTACAGGAATGATATATGAAGGGCCGCAATCAATCAGTGAGATAAATCAAGGTTTAGTAAGATTATTGGAAAAAGATGGATTAAATAATATTTCTGAGGCTATTGGAAAGGAAATATCATATTAATGACATCACTAAAACTTTCTTTTGATTCTAAATCCTACGGTAATCTTTATTAACTATAACATTATATAATCTATATGCGAGGCTTTGTTGTTTATCCAACATATAGAATCATTGAAAATAAAGCATATGTCTACTTATTTGGAAAACTAGAAAACGGAGAAAGTTTTTTGGCAATAAATCTTTTTCAACCTTATTTTTATATAAAAGAATCAGATCAAAAAAAAGCAACAGAGATTCAAAAAACAGAGAAATTTATAATAGAATCAACTAACTTCTCTAATTTCAAAAAAGAACCTATTATCAGGATAATTATTGATGTTCCAAACCAAGTGCCGCCATTAAGAAAATTATTTGAGGATAATAAGATCATTACCTATGAAGCAGATATTCGTTTTGCATATAGATTTATGTTTGACCATGATATAAAAGGGTCATTGACTATAAAAGGAGAATATAAAAAAGGAAACTTTGTGGATAGGATATACGAAAATCCTGAACTTTCAGCTGCAGATGTCTATGAGGCAGAGCTTAAGGTTGTTTCATTAGATATTGAGACTAACAGTAGTGCAACTGAAATCTATTGTATTGCATTATCCACAAATAATCATACTGAAGCATATATTACAAGTGAAAAAGAAGTTGATAATAAATATACAAAGATATTCAAGGATGAAAAAGCAATGCTTGAATATTTCAAAGAAAGAATACAAGCACTTGACCCAGATATAATTACAGGTTGGAATGTAATAGATTTTGATCTGCACGTTTTAAAAGAAAGAATGAAATACTACAAAATACAATTTGTTATAGGCAGGGCAGATTGGGAATGTAAAATACGAATTGAATCTGATTTTATGCGCGAATCTTCTGCAGATATTGCAGGAAGACAAGTTTTAGATGGTATTGCGTTATTAAAAAACAATTTTGTTAAACTCAATGATTACAAACTTGATACAGCAAGCCAAGAAATCCTTGGCAAGAAGAAAGCAATAGAATTTATAGATAAAAGAGCAGAGATAGAAGCATTTTATAAAATTGACAAGAAAACATTGATTGAATATAATATTATTGATACGAAACTAGTGCTGCAGATACTAGACAAAAAGAACTTGATCAATATCACAATCCAACGCTCAATGCTTACAGGCATGCAGTTAGAGAGAGTTTCTTCATCAATTGCTTCATTAGATTCATTATATCTAAGGGAAACAAAAAAACGAGAAATTGTATGCCCAACTGCGCATATTGATGATTCAACAGAAAGAATTAAAGGAGGTTATGTCAGAGATTCTTCACCAGGAATTTATGATTATGTATTAGTGCTTGATTTCAAGAGTCTATATCCAAGCATTGTTCGTACATTTAATATTGATCCAATCACATTTGATAAAGATGGAGAAATTGAAACTCCGAATGGAGCAAGATTTAGAAATGAAGTAGCAATTCTGCCTGAACTAATCCAGCATCTCTGGCAGATGAGAGATGCAGCAAAGAAAAAGAAAGATGATGTTGCAAGTTATGCGATTAAAATTACAATGAATAGTTTCTTTGGGGTTCTGGCCAACCCTGCATGTAGGTTTTATAGTTTAGATGTAGCAAATGCAATTACATCATCTGGAAGACATATTGTGCAGGAAACAGCTGAAATGATTGAAAAAAAAGGTTTTCCAGTAATATATGGCGATACTGATTCAACTTTTGTTTTATCAGGAAAAAAGAATGAAAAAGAAACAGAACTTCTTGGCGAACAGCTGCAGAAAGAGATAAATCATTACTATACACAGCTTGTTAAAGAAAAATATAATAGAACATCTTATTTAGAGCTTGAATTTGATAAAGTATACAAAAAGTTCATCCTGCCAAAGATTAGAGGCCAGGAAACAGGAGCAAAAAAAAGATATGCTGGATTATTGGTAGAAGATGGAAAGGAAGAAGTTGATATTGTAGGTCTAGAATTTGTTAGGCGAGACTGGACAGAACTTGCAAAAGTATTCCAGATGGAGCTGCTTAACAGAATATTTAACAATAAAGAAGTGCAGGAATATATCAAACAATTTACAAAAGAGGTATTAGCTGGGCAGCATGATGATTTATTAGTATACCGAAAAGCAATCAGAAAAGAAGTTGCTGAGTATACTAAAACAACTCCACCTCATGTAAAAGCAGCAAGATTGCTTGGGGATGATTTAGATTCAAATATTATAGAATATGTAATCACAATTGAAGGTCCTGAACCAATACAGAAAAAACGCCATAAGATAGATTATCAGCATTATATTGACAAGCAGATGAAACCAATTGCAGATTCTATACTCTGTTTCTTTAAAACGTCATTTGATGAATTGACAGCGTCAAAGAAGCAGAAAACGCTGTTTAATTATTAGTATTTGCTTGTTCACTTTGTTCACAATTCAAATATTAGTAATATCACAAAGATCAAATAATTCTCTCTTAAATCGTTCAATTGTTTTCGCTGCATGTTCTGGTTGAGTTCTTAGAATAGAGCACGTTTTTGCAATTACATCACCCACATATTCTTCAGTTGAAGTAAGTTTTGTCATACTATATTCTATTTTCTCTCCTTTTTCATCCATCTTTTTTGCTTTTTTCCATTTATCAAATAATTCCTGCGTTCTTGCTGGAATTTGCTGCACTTCACATTGCAAGAGTTTTGCTATAACATCTGCAGCTTTACTCTCGTCACTTTCTTCTTGAACTGCAGCATTTCCTGCTGTAAATGTTATTCGCACAATTCCATCCTGTATCTTTGCAGTTTTGATTATCTTAATCTTATCAACTTCTTGAGTATTGTCCAGATGTGTTCCACCGCAGCATTCAACATCTGTATTAATAATATTCACAATTCTCAGTTCTTTTCCAGGCACAACTCCTCCTTGATAAATATTCAAACCAAACAATTTTTCAGCTTCATCACGAGGATAGAATTTTTTAACTATTGGAATCCTTGCTTCAATTATCCTATTTGCTTCTTGCTCTATCTTTCTAACCTCATCTTCAGTAAGGTTTGAAAAATGGGTTATATCAATATGTGCTTTTTCCAATGTTTTCTTTGCTCCAGCTTGATTGATATGGTTTCCTAAGATAGTTCGTGCAGCTGCATTTGTGATATGCGTAGCTGTATGATGTTGAGCAAGCTGCATTCTTCTCTTAAAATCAATTTTGCATTCAACAGCTTCTCCTTCTGGAATTTTATGTTCAGCAGTTAATTCATGAACAATAACATGTTTGTACTTAAACACATTAACTACTGGTTCATTTTGAATAGTTCCGCAGTCATGCAGCTGTCCGCCTGACGTAGGATAGAAATAAGTCTGATCAAGAATTATATATCTGCCAATTATCTTTAAAACATGCGCTTTGAACTCTATTTTCTTCCAATCATTAAAATATAATATATTTGTTGCAGGAACATCAGCAATATCAAGTACTATGTCTACTTTTGTTTCATGTTCCTGCTTTTCTTTGTCATGCTGGCTGGCGACAAGTGCATAAAAATTATCAGGAACTCGAACATTTTTTCCAAGTTTTTTTGCTTCTTCTGCAATAAGTTCAGGAGCTATTCCATTGCTGTCATATAGTTTAACAAGAACAGCAGGAGTTACCTCTTCTTTAACAATTCTTTGCGCTATAGCTTTTGATTTATCAACAGTTTGTATATATTTATGTCTTTCAACATCTAATATTTTTTGTACATTTGCAATATTTTCTTTTAATTCTGGAAACAATGGCTTCAAATAATCTGCATGCTCCTCTGCAATATCCCTAAGATCAAGATTCCAATTATATTTATCATTGAAGTACAATGCTCTTCTTAAAATTACTCTTAAATTATATCCTCCACCTACATTGCTTGGCAGTCCACCATCTGCTAATGCAAAAAGCAGAGAACGTGTATGCTCAGCAATTGAAAAAAGAGCTGATAAAGGAATAACATTTGATTTCAAGAAAGAAACATCAACTTTTAATTGATCTGCAATCTTTTGCCACATCTTCTGAAGATCATCGACTTCATCTGTATTTAGATAAGAACTAAAAGGTAAGAATTGCTGCATTAAATGCTTGTCGACTTTTATGCCTGTTTGATGAAACAGTTTTTTGCATACTGCAGGGAATGTTGTTTCATAGCTAGTTGCAGCTGCCTGAGTAAACCAAGCATTTCTCTCATGTCCCATACCCATGTCTAACACATTTAGATTTAATTCTTTTTTTATTCCCTGTTGTGTTACTTCATATAACATATAAACTTGATTGCCTAGTTCAAGTCCTCGAGAAAAGAATTCCATACATGGTCCAAAGTTTCCTCCTCCTGTCCATGCATCTTCATGAAATGTAATCTCTTCATTTGGAAGACCTAAACCTTTGCTCAACCAAGAATGTATATCTGCAAAATATTTTTTCTGATTGAATTCTTTTGGAGGAGTAAAAGCATGCTGTCCTATCATTACAAAACCAGTATAATGTGCTCCAGTAATCCCAACATTATCAATATCATTAAATCTTAAGCAGAACTGCGGTACAACTAACGGATTTGCAGGAGGCTTTACTTCTCCTGAAACAACATAAGGCTGAAAATCATAGATGCTTGCTTGTACAAACTCAGTATCTTCTCTCCAACGTGCTATTACTGGATAACGTTTTATTGGTGTATAACCCAATTTCTGGAAATGTTTAGCAAATTCCTGCCATACTTCAATGTAATCTAATTTTTTCTTTGCAGGAGGATTTTCAAAAAATCTGAATCCTCCTGAGCAGCTTGGATCTCCACAATTATGCTGGTCATTGTTAACTGTCCAAAAGAATGTTCCGCATGTTTTACATTGCTTTCTCAAAAAACCTTGCTCTTGCAATACAGAAATAGCATAATATTTCTCTGGATTCTTGCTTGCGATTGTTTTAAACTCTCTTTTGATTTGTTTAATATCCATATAACAAAAGTAAGTTAAGTTTAGGTATATAAAAGTATCTCTGAAGAATTGTTACTGTACAATTTCATAATTAGTACAGAGAACTTTGCAAAATTCTTTGCAAAGTTCTTCGTAAACATTCTCAATTATACCTGTATCCTGCATAGTAATATAAGGTATATTACATCCAATTTATTAACGTTGATTCTGACTGTGTAATATACTGTATAATACGGTGTTTATTAGTTATATACTGTAAGATACATGTAATGACAGACTCGAGAAAAGAAATCATAAAAACAGACAACACTACCTCGCTGTGATTACTAAACCGAAACCTTTAAAGACTGCCTCAGTTTTACCTATTAAAAGTTATACATTTTACAATTGAGGTCGCTTAAAATGTCACAAATTGTGCAAATAAAATCCCTTGTACTCGCAGCAGTTACAGATAAGATTGGCTATGTAAAGGCTCGAAAAGAGGCCGATAAATTAGCTTCAGAACATGGCTTGAGAGTAGCTGATACGCCGATGGCAATACAAGCTATGGCTAATCATCCTGAAGTTCGTGAAGCAATAAGGCCAGGATGGATAGACACAATCACTGGCGAATATCATGGCCAACGAGATGGCGATAGTTCTTATGAAACATGGCATTCCGTAGGTTCTTTGGCAACTGCAAAAGGATTGGAAAAAGTATTTTCCAAAGTTGGAGAATATGCATTTATGCAGATTGCTGATGACGAATGGATTGCTGTCGGAAAAGGCAATTACAACGGTCAGGATGTTGCAAGAATCCATCTTGATGATGTTAAGAAAGGCAGTGTGCCTGCAGCAGGAACTCCTTATACTGTTTTTATACGATTGGGCAAGGACAAAGCCAACATCAATGACAGAGGTCAATTAACGTATGATACTTTCATGAGTGATGACAGAGTGCTTATGATTGCAGGTTCTCCTGATAACAGGGAAGCACTGGCTAAAATGCTCTTTGGCAGAAAAGAATATGGCGGAGAAGGCTGGAGCAATATTGGAAGCTATCATAGAATAAATGAAGTTGGCTTTGACGCTCAAGCTAAGGGGCGCCTGGTGTACCTCAACAACAATAGTGTTGGCCTCGTTGGCGACGGCAACATCAACAACCTTTATGGGCGTTTCGTCGTGGTAGGCGCAGTTGCGCGCGAAAAATCAGCTCCTCTGAGCATCGTGCAGCCAACTCTCGAGCAGACACTGGCAGTTATCAAATAATCCAGACCTGAACAAAGAAGGCATGTTAAAAGCCGTATCTCAGCTGTATAAACATTAAATTACCGATATTTTTTTATATTCTTCTTGTTATTTCTATTTTTGTCCCAGTTGCTTCGTCAACTTTGATGAAGTTATGAAGTAGCTTGGAACTACACGCCATTTCACTATGGCAACATCGCTGTTATAAAATACAACCACGACAGCTAACGTCTGAAGTGGTGGTGGCTTTCAGGAAAGTGAAATGGCTACTATAGTGGCGCCTGGTGTACCTCAACAACAATAATAATGGCCTCGTGTCATCTTTAAGTTGCTTTGCTCCTTTTCGAGCCATGATTCCGTTACGTATGGAAATCTTGGTTGCTGCAAGAAGGTCCTCGCTCACAGTATTGGTCAATTGTGATGCTCTCAAATCAAGTGCCCTGATGGCTTGCTCATTGATTGTACTCTTGACTTTGATTCCTGCAACCTGAGGATAATTCTTTTTGATGAAGTTCTCTCCAAGCTTTATTCCTTGCTTGAATTTCTTTTTTGAATCGAGAAAGATTGCTGCAAGAAAGAGGTTCTTTGGATGAAAATAGTCATAGACTCTAATATTATATTCTTTGCTTTAATAACAGATTCTGTAAAAAGAAGATTAATCCTACAATATAAAGGGAAATTTTTATTTCCATCATATGAAATAGACAAACATAAGCAATTATTGTGTCTTTATTGCATGTGCTTTAGCATTTCAAGAAAGCGTAATTTGGTCAGATGATAAAAAATTAAAAGAACAGCAGAAAATAACTATTCTCAACACAGAAGAGATTATGGATATTATTTTCTAATTCTTTTTTTTAAACAAAAACTTTATATAACACCTCAGCATATATTTTATCATGGATGAAGCAATAATTGAACAAGAAGTTTCTTTTGAAGAAACATCAGAGATTATACAATATGTAGGTTTAGATCAATTAGATGATAAAGAAAGAGAAACACTAAACAAATTATCAACAGAATATCACCCTAAAGTAAAGCGTTTATTGCATAACAATACTTCTTTAACAATACATATTAAAAAACTTAGAAATAATTCCAAAAACGAAAAAAAGCGGCATAAATATAGCATTACAGTAAAGACAGTATCTCCAACAAAACCATTCCGAGCAGCATCTAATGATTGGAACTTAAACACAGCAATACATGATGCATTTATGAATCTAGAAAAAGAATTAGAAAGAGTATACAAGAAAAATGATATTCATAAGAATCATATAAAGTTCTCAACAAGTAATAAAACTAAAAAGAAGAAATGATAATGAATTCTATTTTTCAGAATTGTCTTCTTTGTTATCACTTTCTTCCTTATTACTATCTTCTTGCTTAGGTTCATTTTCAGGTTCTCCTTCTTGATCATCTCTTTCCTGATTTTCTGGTTTTTTATCTTCTTCTCTTTCCATTTCTCTGTTATCTCTTTCTCTTCCATCACCAATATGTTCTCGATCCTGTTCAAGTTGTTCTATCTCTTTTTGCAATCGTTGTACATCAGTAAAATCTGGAGCTTCTGGACTTGCTTGTTTTGCATCATGGAGCAACTGTTTTATCTCTTCAGGACTTAAGCTTTCAAAAGAACGGTCACCAATATTGATTTTTCCTTCTTTCTGCATCCTTCTGAGATCCTCCATGAAATTGAACTGTTGCTGTCCATGCTGTTGCTGACCGTAGTTTTCTCCAATAGGGAATCCTTGTAGCATTGTTGGAATCTCAACTTTTCTTATGACGCCGCCAATAGCTTCTTCCCTCTTATTTTCATACATCTCTTGATACTTTGCTTGTCCAGTTCCTTCTGTCATCTTTTGCGTGATTATTTCTTTACATGCATCCATTCCAATAAATTCGCCATCTTTTATGCATTCTTGGGGAGTTCTTCCTTGACCACCTGGACTTCCACTGCCAAATTCAGGGAAATCACCTTCACCAAATTCTCCTCCAGAAAATCCTTGACCTTGTCCTTCTCCTTGCTGATATTTATCTTTCATAATTGTTTCACATGCTTCTTGACCTATAAATTCTCCATCCTTCATACATTCTTGGGGAGTTCTCCCTTGACCTTCACCACCTTCACTACCCATGCCCTGTCCTTGACCTTTAAACTTTTCTTCGCATGCTTCTCGACCAATAAATTTATCACCATCAAAACATTCTTTTGGTATTTTTCCTGCATCACGCATTTTTCCAATGCATTCTTTTTCACCAATTGGCTTTCCACCTTCAATGCATTCTTCAGGGATATTTCCTGTTGCCATCATCTTTTCTTCGCATGCTTCCCTGCCTATGAAATCGTCACCATCAAAACATTCTTTTGGTATTTTCCCTGCTTCTTTCATCTTTTCCAGACATGCGTTTTCTCCAATAGGTCTTCCTTTTTCAACACATTCTTCTGGAATATCACCTGAATCCATTATCTTCTGTTCGCATTCCTCTCGCCCAATAAACTTGCCATTTTCCATGCATTGCTTTGGCATTTTCCCAGAATCAACCATTTTCTTGGTGCATTGTTTCTCTCCGATAAACTTGCCATCTGCAACACATTCTTCAGGCATTTCACCAGATTCAATCATCTTTTTTGTGCATTGTTTCTCTCCGATAAACTTGCCATCTTTCATACATTCTTCAGGAGGTTCGCCGTGTTTTTCAATCATTATCTTCTTGCAATCTTCTCTTGTTTTGACACCTGCATCTTTGCATTCTTGTGGTGCAAACTTGTCAAACATCATATCTTCTGACTCATCCATAATCTTTCTAAATTCTTCTCGCATAAATTCTGGTAATAGTTCTTCACCTGCATATTCTCCTTCAGAATCAAGCTCTTGGCAGGCTTCTTCGTTTTCTTCAAACTCACAAAGTATAATCAATTTTTTTTCTTTTTCACAATATGTCTTCATCTTCTGCACAGGAATATCTTGGCATTGACAATTCTGTATATCTTGGACGCATGATCTCAATACTTCTACAAATTTATCTGTTGCTTGCCCCTGCATCTTTCTTATATCTGTTTCAATATATTCTTTTAACCAAGCTGGAGCTGTATCAGGATTGCATTTTTCTTCTTGCTCCATGAGTGTATAATCGATGCTTGCCAATTGTTCACAGAGGGAGACAATTTTGCCTGCTAATTCTCCTGCAATCTTATTTTTTTCTACCTGGCTGGAAAGAGAATCATATAACTCATGGATCTTTTCTTCATCAGGCAATTGTTCTTGCAATTGTTTAAGAATGTCTTGTATCTCTTTGCTGTCAGCTTCAACCTGTCTTTTTAATTCTGGAGAGATCTCATCTTCAATCAATGCTGAGATATTCTTTGCATTTACTAATGCAACTGTCAAGGCAGCTGTTTTGTTCTCGGCAGCCATCTGCTGCGCTTCAGCTGCTTTTTCCTTGACAATCTCTAATGCATATTCCACCTTTTCATCTCCATCTTTTGTTGCCAGTTTTACCTCTTCAACAACCTCATCAATAAAATAAAATGGACTATCTGGAGTAATTCCTGCTTTTGGCGCTTCGATGACAACTTCCTCTTCCTCTACTGCAGCAGCAAGAATGCCGAGCATAAAAATACTGATTAATGATAGAAATAATAAACTTACTATCTGTCTTACTCTTTTTTTTTGCATAAGAATCCCCTCTTCTTGGAATTATAACATCTATCTGTTTATAATCTTATTCTTTTAGGCTTTGCTCTTTTAATATTGTATCCTCTTTCTTAAGCTTATACTGTTGATACCATGTATAGCAATCATGATCGTACATTTTTTCATACCACTTGCATTGCAGAGCAATACATTGATGATTCTCAAGCTTTTCATCCTCTTTACAAATAATCTTTTCGCATTGATGGTTCTTAACAATCTCATCAAATTCACATTCAAGTTTCTGACAGCTATGGTTGATTGTAATCTCATCATCCATACAATTCAGACTTTCGCAGGAATGATCTTTTATGATCTCATTATCTAAACATTCAAATTTCTGGCAGCTATTATTGTTGCAGATCTCATCATTGCCACATTCATCATCCCCGCAGCATTGATATTTCTTACATTGATGGGATTCAAGAGGATCAATATATTCGCATGTATTGCAATCTAATTTTTGGCAGATGCTGTTTTCACAGATCTCATCAGCCATGCATTCATTGTTTTTTTCGCACAATGGAAGTTCACTGCATTCTTTAGCAATTGAAAATCCTGATTTTTCACATTGGTAGTAGACCATAAATTCCTTGATCTTTTTGTCAGTATCCCATTTTAATGTAAATCTATTGCCATCATTCTTTCGTTTCATTGTGATTGTGAAATTTTCAAATCCTTCGCTTGTAACAACAGGAGTGTGCCGTATCACTCTATTTGTATCTAGCTTTGCATTGTAATTCAGCGAATAAGGATTAGCAAAACGGAACTCTTTATTTTTGCTGATCGAAAGGTCATTGATAAGAAATTTGCCTACAAATGTGTCATTTCTCATATAACAGGATTCAACAAATGATTGATTCAGCATTCTGCAGCTAAAACTAAATATTGGGCATTTGGCAGTATACCTTTTCTTTCCAATCTTGATGTAATATGAGGTTGGTTCACCTGCAACAAAGATGCCATCTTGTGATTCATATGTATAATAGGTTACTTTTTTCTTACCTTCTGTTTTCTCTCTGCTACTCCATGCTCCTTTGACAGGAAAATAATTATCTTCTGCTTTAACTAGCCTAGCTGTAACATCATTTCGTATCAATGAATCATCAATCTTCAGCGAGCCATCGTCCTTGCATTCGATTTTTGTTGCTGAAACAAATGAGAGGGAAAGAAGGCTGCAAAAGACTAACACCAAAATGATTCTATTAGAACGTCTGTTCAATGATGCCATTTTCTTGTTTTTATGTGGTTAAGGAATATAAATGTTTAGTATTTGCTTGTTCACTTCGTTCATACATGATAAAGATATTGATTATATTATGAATTCTCTGCAATTGAAAGTAAAAGCAAGATTAGAAAAGAGAATTATAGATGGTTATAAAGGAATCAATCTAAGCCTTGTAGAACCATTTGTAGTTGATGCCTTAAAAGAACTAAAAGTGATTTAGTTTCTAGTAATCAAAAATCATATAAACACAAACAATTCTAAATATGGAATGCCAACAAAAAAAGCATCTATCCATATCATTCTTACAGGTGGAACAATTGATTCGTATTGGAATGGCACCATTGATACTGCTACGCCATTAAAAGAATCTTCTATTCCTCTATTTATCTAATCGTTAAAACTCTATGATAAGGTAATGTTCACAACTATTTGTATGAAAGACAGTAGACAATTAGTACAATCTGACAGAAAAAAGATTTTGATTGCAACTGAACAAAGTCCATGCAAAAAGATAATTATTACGCATGGAACATATACAATACCCGATACAGCTAAGTTTCTGCAGACTAATTTACAGCGAAAAGACCAAACAATTATCTTGACAGGTTCAATGATTCCATTAACTGGATTTTCTCCATCAGATGCTCCTTTTAATTTAGGTTTTTCATTTGCAAAACTGCCAGAATTATCTGCTGGAGTTTACATCTGCATGAACGGAAGAATCTTCACAGCAGATGAAACTATTAAGCTCTTATTTGAAGGAAGGTTTGCGTCTGTGTTTGGGGAAAAGTGATCTTAATAACATTTATATATCTGCAATGCATATTATATTTTATGGTGCGAGACAGACTGCAAATACTAAAACTAAAAAAGAAGATTCTTCCAGTCTTAAGAAAATATCATATTAAAAGAGCGGGTATTTTTGGAAGCTATGCACGTGGAGAACAAAAGAAAAAGAGCGATGTAGATATCCTAATACTGCCTCCACATGGGCTTGGTCTTGGTTTTATAAGAATTGAATCTGAATTAGAAAAAGTTTTAGATACAAAAGTTGACTTACTTTCATATAATGGGATTAATCCTCGCCTAAAAAATAAAATTTTAAAAGATGAGGTCAGAATACTTTGAATAGAGACTCAATTATCTTCTTAGAGCATATGCTTGATGCAATTAATAATATTGACAAGTTTATGTTAACTGTTACTAAACAAGAATTCTTTACTAATGTTGAGAAACATAGCGCAGTAGTTCGCCAACTTGAGATTCTCGGTGAAGCTGCTAAGAACCTAAAACATTCTTTTATATCGAAATATCAATCTATTCCTTGGAAAGAAATAATCGGTTTGAGAGATAAAGTTATACATCATTATTTTGGACTTGATATGGAGATAATATTTGATATCGTAAACAAAGAATTACCTCCTTTGAAAAAAAATCTTCAAAAGATAATCAAAATAGAGAATGAGAAATAATATGCACTCATGTTTGACACTTCTTAATCAACCATACATCTGCATGAACGGAAGAATCTTCACAGCAGATGAAACTATCAAGATCCTATCAGAAGGAAGGTTTGCGTCTGTGTTTGGAGAGAGATAAGTATTAAACAATATATTTTTTTAAAATTATGTATTCCATACATGCTATCCAACTGGTTCTTTATTTCATCCTATATTACAAAAACATAACATAAAATCCATTAAATATGTAAAATAAGATAAAATATATAAACTCTGCCTCCATGTATTAAATAATCCATGAAGAAACCAATATCTGCAACCATTGATGAAACTCTGATAAAATGGATAGATAAAAAGCTCAAAGATTCTACAGCATATCGCAATAAATCACATTTGATAGAAATAGCACTGCAAAATATGAAGAAAGATGAGAAATAACGTTAGTTGGTAGCAATTAGTTTGTAGTTATCAACTAATAAAAAATCGAACGGAGTGAAGATTTTTTATGCAACAAAAAAAAGACTGGGATTTTGAAGTGATTAAAGAAGGAGAAGAAAATATATTGTACATATATTGTGAAGGGGTAAGCATATCGCCTTTAGTTGAAGATTCAAGTATTGTGATGATTAGAACAATCGATATTCTTTCTCAAGTATCCGGTATAAGCAAGATAATATTCAATCAAAAAAGAGATTATGAGTATGATTTCAAACAAACACAGATTCTTGCAGAGATTGCAGAACTTTATAAAAAACTAATAAAAGAAAAGAATTATTTCAATTATCCTACTGCTGGTAATTACGATAATAGGATTATCAATCAGAAATATAATGAATTGCGAGAAATTATATTTAAACATATGAAAGGAGATCCTATTGGCGCATATATTGAATTAACAAGAATAATGCGAAGAGAAAAGATTGATCTTGAAAAAGTAGTTGAACAGATACAACAGGATATTACAAAAAGGTATATAGCAATAATAAGCTACGTTACAAGCCTTCTTGAAAAGACAAGAATGCTAATACTTGCAAAACCATACATTGCTGGCTATAAAATTGGAGATAGAAGCGTTTACAAATACATTTTCACTCCGTCAATAAAGCCAGATTTTATGTTTACAAAATTAATGGCTAATTTTCCAAGCAATGCTGAAGAGATTGATTCATACATAATTGGCGACGATACAGATGTTACTATCTTTCGTCTGCCTGATTCAACAATAATACTCTATCATATTGTACCGCCTGAATTCAAGCTTCCTGAAGAAAAATATGAATTATTAGATATGGCAAGAAAAATTCTTGCAGAACACAAGCCAAAACAAGAAGAGTTTACAGATCCAGAAAGGATGCGCGAGGTATTTTCTAATATTGGCAAGGACTTGCTTGAAGAGATTGCAACATCGAAGAATATTATGTTGAGAGAGAAAGAGCTGCAAAAATTAACGCAAATCTTAGTGCGATACACTATTGGTTTTGGGTTGATTGAAGTGTTATTGCAGGATGATGATATGCAAGATATCTCAATCAACAGTCCATTGGGAAAGATACCTATATTCATTGTGCATGGAAAATATGGCGATTGCACAACAAATATTATCCCGACAAAATCAGAATCTGAAAGCTGGGCGTCAAAATTGAGATTAATCTCTGCCCGTCCATTAGACGAAGCAAATCCAATATTAGATACAGAATTAGAACTGCCTGGTGCATCTACAAGAGTTTCTGTAATTACACGGCCATTAAATCCAACAGGACTAGCATTTTCTTTTAGAAAACATAGAGATAAACCCTGGACGTTACCATTGTTCATTAAATTCAAAATGTTGAATCCTATTGCAGCTGGTTTAATCAGTTTCCTTGTTGATGGAACGCGGACAATTTTAATTGCAGGAACAAGAAGTGCAGGAAAATCATCTTTTTTGACAGGGGTGCTTGTTGAGATTATGAGAAAGTATAGGATAATAACAGTAGAAGACAGCGTTGCAGGTGATTCTGAGATATTAATCAGAAATAATAATAAATGGCAAAGAACAACAATAGGGAATCTTATTGATAAACAGCTAGAGAAACAAGTTTCATTACAGACATTTTCTGGACATGAGGTTGCAGAAAATACTGAAGATATTGAAATTTTTGCAATGAACAAAAAAGGAAAGATCGTAGTCACAAAACCTTCTGTATTTATTCGACATAAAGTAACAAAACCAATCTATGAGATAAAAACAAGAACAGGAAAGATATTGAAAGTAACAGGAGATCATTCTCTATTTGCAATTGGAGAAAACGCAGAGATTTCAGAGGCAAAAGTGAATAATCTAAACATCGGAAACAAAATAGCTGTAGCAAGAAAACTACCGTTAATCAATCAAGAAAAAGAATTTATGAACATATTATACGATGTAATTGAAAGAACAGATTCATTTATTACAGGTTTAACAACAAACTATTGCTTAGAACATCATTTTAATGATATATTATCATTTGGTTCAGCAAGAAATGTTAGCTCTGCAACAATAAAAAGTTGGAGAAGAAACAAAGTTCTTCCTGGATATATTGCTAAAGATCTTATGACACTCCATCAAACACTTGACTTTTCAACAGATAAATTCAGAATCAATAATTCACAGAAATTGATATCATTAAAGATACAATTGAATGAAGATTTTATGACATTTATTGGATTATGGATTGCAGATGGGTGTTATGATAAAAAATCAATTATCATATCCTGCAATGATCCAGAAGACAGAGCAGTTGTAGAAAAAGTTGGAAAAAGCTTTGGAATACAATACAAGATGCATAGTGATGGCATTTCATATATGCTCAATTCCAAAACATTGAAAGTGGTATTGCAGGATATTCTTTCATGCACTGGGGATTCATACACTAAAAGAGTTCCTGGATGGATATACACACTCTCCCCGCAGCAAATTGCTGCATTTTTACGAGGAGTATTTACTGGCGATGGCTGCGCTACAGACAAAGAAATAGTAATCAATCTTTGTAGCAGGCATCTTCTCTCTGATATGCAAACATTACTCTTGATTTTCAATATTAGTCTGAGAATAGGGAATTTTATTCCAAGAGATAAAACAATACGAGCTGCTATCTCTGGAAACGAATATCTAACAAGTTTTGCAAAATATATTGGATTTCTACAACCATATAAAAACAATGTTCTTTCAAGACTTTGTGAGAAAAAGATAACTCATGATACAACAGATACATTTGATTTAAGAATAAATACAAAAATAGAACTTGCTAACTTATTTGGCAAGAGATTCAATAAAAATGATTACATAAACAGAAATAACAGCATAGGAAGAAGAAAACTTACATCATTATTGCAAGTACAATCGCAAACACAGATGCTAGAGTTACAGCATCAAATACTAGAAAACTTAAAGCAATTGCTTGAATCAGATATATATTGGGATGAGATAATTGAGATAGAAAAAATGGAGAATTTTGAAGGATATGTCTATGACCTTTCTGTACCTGATTATGAAAGCTTTATCTGTAGAAATATTATAGCACACAATACGTTAGAGTTGCCTAACAAAGCTTTTCGTGATCTTGGATTTAACATACAATCAATGAAAGTTGCAAGCGCATTGGCCCATGATTCAACAGAAGTTTCTGCTGAAATTGGAATCAGAACAACACTTCGTCTAGGAGATTCAGCATTGATTGTAGGAGAAGTTAGAAGTAAAGAAGCAGTTGCATTGTACGAAGCAATGCGTGTTGGCGCTGCTGCAAATGTTGTTGCAGGAACAATTCACGGCGATTCTCCTTATGGGGTATATGACAGAGTTGTAAATGATATTGGCATTCCCAAGACATCATTCAAAGCAACAGACATCATCATTGTTACAAATCCAATAAAATCAGCAGATGGTATGCATAAATACAAGAGAGTTACACAGATAACAGAAGTGCGAAAGCGCTGGGAAAATGATCCAATGGAGGAAAAAGCATTTGTTGATCTGATGAAATATGAGCCAAAAACAGATGAATTATTGATCACTCCTGACCTAAAAAATGGCGATTCAGAAATTCTCAAAGCAATTGCAGGAAATGTCAAGGAATTTGCTGGCAGCTGGGATGCAGTATGGGATAATATCCTTTTACGTGGAACAATTAAAGAGAATATAGTGAAGATGGCAGAACAAACAAAAAATGACGAATTATTGGAGGCTCCATTTGTGACAAAAGCTAATGACATGTTCCACATAATATCTGAAAAAGTAAAAGAAGAAGTTGGTTTTTTAGACAGTAAAAAGATACTCTTTCAATGGAATGATTGGTTGAGTAGAGAAGTAAGAAAGACGCAGAAAAGTTGATAATTATTATTTGGTCAATAGAATAATCAGAATGTGAATGATAATGGCAGACAAAGAAGAAGAAATGAGAAGATTAATGGAAAAGTATAAGAAGAAGATGAATCAGCAGTTTGGAGAATCTTCTTTTGAGGAATATACACCTGAAAAGATAACAAGTGTTGAGTATGAAAAATTCAAGAAAGAGCGTATGCCAAAGATATTGACATGGTATGAAAAAACATGTAATTTCTGCGGTAATATCTTAAAATTAAAACCAGGAAAAGAAGATGAAGCAGATATAATTGAATCATTAAGAATTGCGCACATTGAAACAACACCAGAGGGCGTAACTCGTTTTTCTATACTTATTCCATTCTTATTAATTGTAGGTGGTGTATTACTAAGCATTGTAATACCTGGAATCTTTGGCGGCAGTCCAAGCACATTTTTTATAATGATATTTATTTTTATTGGATTAGTTATGATGTTTTCTCTAAAATCATTGCCGCGATTTTTTGCTGATCATTACAGATTAGAAGCAAGCAATGAGATGGTTTTGTCCATATTTTATATTGTAACATATATGAGACACACATCAAACCTAGAGCTTGCTGTTCGTTTTGCATCTGATCATTTAACAGGACAATTAGCATTAGATTTAAAGAAAGTACTATGGGATGTTGAAACAGAGAAATATGGCAATATTAAAGAATCAATTGATAATTACTTAGAAACTTGGAGAAAGTGGAACATGGAATATATTGAAGCATTCCATTTAATTGAATCTTCATTATACGAAACATCTGAACCTAGAAGAATTGAGATGTTAGAAAAAAGCCTTAATTTAATTCTTAGTGAAACATATGAAAAGATGCTGCATTATGCACATAATCTAAAATCTCCAATTACAATGCTTCACATGTTAGGAATAATCCTGCCAGTCTTAGGATTAGTTATGCTGCCATTAATTGTAAGTTTCATGGGTAATGTAAAATGGTATTATATAGCAACTATCTATAACATTATTCTTCCAATTGGTGTATATTATCTTGGAAAAAATATACTCTCACAACGTCCAACTGGCTATGGTGATACTGATGTCAGCGATGAAGTACCAAGCTTAAAAAAATATAAGAATATCAATTTTAAGTTAGGAGCTGTTGAATATTCAATAAATCCTGCGTATATGTGTATAGGTATTGGAATACTATTTTTACTTATTGCATTATTACCTATAATGCTGCATGTAGTAGGTTTTCCAGATCTTGGTTTTGGTGAAGAGGATAAAGGAACAGGTTGTATGAAAACATTTTGTTTATTGGATTATAGAGAAGTAACAACTGCAGAAGAAACATTTATTGTTGGTCCATTTGGATTTATTGCCTCAATTCTTAGTTTGTTCTTTCCATTAGCAATTGCTTTCTCACTTGGATTGTACTACAAGATGAGCAGTCAAAATATTATCAAAATTCGAGAAGATACAAAAAAGCTTGAGAATGAATTTGCATCTGGTTTATTTCAGTTAGGCAACAGATTAGGAGATGGAATTCCAGCTGAAAGTGCATTTGGAAAGGTTGCAGAAGTTATGCAGAATAATGAAGCAGGAAAATTTTTTTCAATAGTTAATCAAAATATCCTAAAATTAGGGATGGATGTAGAAACAGCAATATTTAACAGTAAAACTGGAGCAATTGTTTCATTTCCATCACAAATGATTAATAGTTCTATGAAAGTATTAATTCAATCAGTAGAAAAAGGTCCAAAGATTGCTGCACAATCTCTAGTAAATGTTTCTAGGTATATTAAAGAAATGCATCGTGTTAATGAACGATTAAAAGATCTTTTGGCAGATGTTATTTCTTCAATGAAGTCACAAATAAGTATTATGACACCAGCAATCGCTGGAATAGTTGTAGGCATTACATCAATGATTGTTAATATATTGGGAAAACTTGGTCCAATGTTAAAAGCAAAACAAGCAGAACAATCAGGAGTAGCCGGGGCATTCCAAGGGGTTGATTTCTTTAATGTTGGCATACCTGTATATTACTTTCAACTTGTTGTAGGAATCTATGTTGTACAAATAATCTATATCCTAACTATTTTAGTAAATGGAATTGAAAATGGCACTGACAAACTGCAAGAAAATTACTTACTAGGAAAAAACCTTATAAGAAGCACAATAATCTATGTAGGAATATCATTAGTAGTAATGATTGCATTCAACTTAATAGCTAATGCAGTCATTGGTGGAGTGTTGGGTGCGGGATAGATGAGAATAAGAAAGGAGTAGGTAAGAAACTAAAAAGTCTTGTTCTTGATCATTGTAATTATTCTGTATAAAATTGCTAAACGCCATTTTAATCACCTCACTGCTCTTCAGTTGCTTCATCAAGATAACCTTGCATGAAACTTTCTTCCCAAGCTTTTAATTCATCATTAATGCAAAATTCTTCTAGATGATCTTTTGAATAGATGTCAGCATCATTGTTATCAGCAAACTCTTGTTCGAGCTTTTCAAATGCAATTCTTGCTGAAATCATTCGTCTTTTGTTTCTATTCCTTTTTGCTTCTTGATTAGAATCTTGAAAGTCAAAGTATACATAATTATCTTGTTCTTGTTCATATCCCTGATTAACTAATTGTATTGTATTCATATTGCTCACCTCTTTATACCAAAAATCTTTATAAAATAATTTACTGCTGTAAATTATTTTTTAATTATAAAACTACGATTTTGTTATTTTACATCTTAACTATACTACATTTCTTGCTGCTTTCTTGGAAAGCATTGTTATTCTTTCAACAAACAAGCCATGGATTGTATCATAACTCATATCATTGCAAGTATATTGTTCATCAAGCCTATACATCATAATCACCTCTGTTATTTTTTTCATATCTTCTATTGTAGGACTTAGTAAAATAATAAGACAAAGGGCTTTAGGGGTTGAATCGCCCTTGTCAAAGTCAAACAAAATAAGTATTATAGTAGAATAAGTCCTTTATATACTTCACAGCTCCATGTCCAGTGACCAGTGCAGAGTGTTTATAGTGGCCAGTGGACATCAGTTTCACAGTGCTCAGCTATTATTCGCTCAATTGAAATCGCTCAATTTAAAAAATAGACTTTTCCAAATTAAATCAGAACAACATTTATAAATCTTCAATTACTCCAGCAATTAAGGTGAGAATATTATGCAAATTAAAGATTTACAGCCAAAACAAGGAAAAGTTGATATTACTGTTGATGTTGTTGAAAAAGCAGCTCCTAAGGAATTTCAAAAATTTGGGAATCCTGGGAAATTATGTAATATAAAAATAAAAGATGAAACTGGGCAGACAACAATGACATTGTGGAATGAACAAGTTGAAAAAATAAACATTGGTGACAAAATAAAAATTACTAATGGTTATGTCAATGAGTGGCAGGGTGAGCTACAATTATCAACTGGTAAATTTGGAAAATTAGAGGTTGTTGGCAAAGCTGTTCTAAATGAGAAATCAAATAATTCTCCAAAACCAATTGGGGTTGAAGAAGAAGAAGAGATTGACGATACAACAGAAAAAGAATCTGAAGAAGCAGATGAAGAAGAATCAGACAGCCATGACAATATTGAAGAAGAAGAGATAAACTAATAATTTTGAGAAATAGCAATTTCTCAAAATTATTATTCTTAAACCAACAAGAGATTTTTATGAAAGAGATTGAAGTAAAGGTACTTGAAATTAATCAACAAGAGATAATAAAAAGATTAGAATCTCTTGGCGCAAAAAGAATTCTAAGCAATGCTTTGATTGAAGATTGCAGATTTGATTTTCGGGATAATCTTCTTAAGAAAAAGAAAGAATTGCTGAGACTAAGAAAGATTGAGAAAGATGCTTACCTTACATATAAAAACAACTATTCTGTACAAAATAATGTCCGCAACCAAGATGAATTCGAAACAAAAGTTGGAGATTCTGAACAGATGAAAAATATTTTATTAGGATTGGGTTTGCAAGTTAAAAGTATTCGCCAAAAACGAAGAACATCTTATTTATATCAAGATATAAGAATAGAAATTGATAATTTCCCAAAAATTCCAGTATTTCTTGAGATTGAAGCGCCATCTGAACAGAAAATCAGACAAATGCTTGAAATATTAGATATACCTTTAGAAAAAGCAATCCCTTTAACAAGCGGGGAAGTACTAAAGAAATATTGTAAAGATGACAAACATCTAATTTTTCCAAATTCTAATACATAAACTATATAAATAATTCAATAAACTCAATAATTAATGGGTCGGTAGCTCAGCCTGGGAGAGCACACGGCTGAAGACCGTGGCGTCATGGATTCAAATTCCATCCGGCCCATTCATTCTTCTTAATATTAATAAATTATTAAGTTCAAACTTAACAATTTATACTTTATATAAAATATAAGCAATAATTATATATAAACTACACACCTAACATTATCATTGGTTATAAAACTATGGAGAAAAGTTGGGTGTGAGATGAAAAGATTATAATCATAGTGATAGAGATATCACAGCTATTAACTACCAAAAATCCACAAACAAAGATATTCTCTACAATAGAAATATTGTAGAGAAGTCTTTTTTTATTAGTTGGAACTAAGAAAAGAAAGAATTTACATATCTGTATGTGATTCTATAATCTGAATTAATACTTATTGGTGAGAACAATGTCATTTAAACAATTATTTGGATTAGAAGCAACAGAATTAACTGATGCTGAAATATTAAACAAGATCAACGAAGCAGAATCAAAGAATTTAGATAAAGTTAGTTTTCTTCTCCCAAATGGTACTTCAATTGAAATAAAATTGCAGCATTCAGATTATTTTGAATGCGGTATTAAAGATGGCAATTCATAGAAAGAATTTCATTATTTAGCCAATACTATTTCTCATTAACTTTCACAACAACCTTCTTATAATGCTTTTCCAATTCCTTAAAAGTTACTTTGCAAGAAACTAATCTTGATAGAATAGAGTATAATTCATCAATCTTTACTCTAATCTGAGAGGTAGTATCTCTATCACGAACAGTAACAGATTTATCCTCTAAGCTGTCAAAATCAAATGTTATACAATAAGGAATACCTATCTCATCAGCACGAGCATATCTACGTCCAACACTGCCGCTGCGATCATATTGACAGACAAAATCATCTTTTAATAATTGATAGACTTCTTTTGTCTGTTCTTCTAATTTATTAACCAATGGAAATACTCCAACTTTAATCGGAGCTAATTTAGGATGCAATTTCAGCAGAATATTTCCTCGTTTTTTATCATCATGATATGCGTCAAACAAAAATACCAGCATTGCTCTTTCTACTCCTAAAGCTGGCTCTGCAACTACATGAGGTATAACTTTTTGTTTGGTTTCTTCATCAAAGATGCTCAAATCTTTGCCAGAATGCTTCATATGCTGATGCAGATCAAAATCTGTTCGATTAGCAAAGCCTTGCAGTTCTTTCCATCCCATAGGAAAATGATACTCTAAGTCCCATGTATCAAGCGCATAATGGCTTTTTTCGTCTTTAACGTGTTGTCGTATCCGCAAATGCTCTGGATTAACACCAAGTCCAACAAACCATTGGTGAAATTGTGCTAACCAATAACCATGCCATTGTGTTTTTATAATATTCTGTTTTAATGTATCTTTGATAGTCATTTCCTTTTCTTTATTTTTTTTATGCTGCATTTCTTCAGAATATACTTTTAACGAATAATCCATAACATCTGCAATAAACGAACAATCATTTGCTTTTAATGGATGTATAAAATATTCCATCTCCATCTGCTCAAATTCTCTGCAGCGAAAAATAAAATCTCTAGGAGAAATCTCATTTCTGAATGCTTTGCCTTGCTGTGCAATACCAAAAGGCAGTTTTAATCTTGCTGTTTCAACAACTAACTTAAAATTGGTAAATATCAACTGTGCTGTTTCTGGTCTTAAATATGCTGTATTGCCTTCAACAGGTCCAACATTTGTTGCAAACATAAGATTAAATTGTTTAGCATCTGCTAATTCTCCTTTACAATTCGGACATTTAATGCTATTTTCTTGAACAAGTTTGTTGATAGCATCTTTTTTTAAACCATCTGCAGTAATCTTAAGTACATCTTCAACAAGATGATCTCCCCTAAATCGCTGCTTGCATTTCTTGCATTCTAAAAGAATATCTTCAAAATTATCAACATGACCAGAAGCTTTCCATATTTTTGCATGCGATACAATTGCTCCGTCAATGCCAACAATATCCGGTCTATTATTAACAAAAGTATTCCACCACTGCTGTTTGATATTATTCTTAAAATTAACACCCAATGGACCATAATCAAATATTCCAGATAATCCACCATAAAGTTCAGAGCTTTGAAAAACAAAGCCTTTTTGCTTGCAGAATATTGCAAGCTGTTCTGTTGTGATTGATGTTTGGTGTGTATGTGTCATTTTATTGTGTTTGTGAGTAAAGATTTATATAGTTTATCTATTATTTTGTTCTAACTATGGAAAGCAAAATAACAAACAATAAAAAATGGAAAACATCTATAGCAAACTCAACTGATAAACAAACTCTTGTAAGAGGGTATCCTTTAGAAGATTTAATACAAAACTTAAATTTTACCCAAGCTATTTACTTAATTCTTAAAGGAGAGCTGCCAACAAAGCAAGAAGAGCAAATGCTAAACGCTATTTTTGTTGCAGCTATTGACCACGGCATTGCTTCACCATCATCGCAAGTTGCAAGAATTGTTTTTTCTGGAGGAAACTCGTTAAACACAGCAGTTGGTGCAGGAATTTTGACATTAGGAGATTCACATGGCGGCGCAATTGAGCAATGCGCAAAACTATTGCAGGAAAACAAGGACAAACCAGCAAAAGAGATTGTTGCGGAGATTCTGCAGCAAAAGAAAGTCTTGCCTGGTCTTGGCCATAAAATTTACAAAGATGAGGATCCGCGAACAATACAATTATTTTCTATTGCAAAAAAACTAAGATTATATGGCAATTATTGCAAATTAACAGAAGAGATACAAAAAGAGATTGAAAAACAAAAAGGAAAAAAGCTTTGCATAAACATCGACGGTGCAATCGCCGCAATAATGTCAGAGATGCAGTTTGACTGGAGACTCGGCAAAGGTCTGTTTATCATCCCTAGAACAGCTGGTTTAGTTGCACATGCTCATGAAGAATGGTGCAGAGAAAAACCATTCAGAAGATTGGATGAAGATGAATATTGCTATGATGGAAAAGATGAACGAAAATTGCCGAAAAAAATAGAATAATTAATCATTTATTAAGATCAACTTGTTGTGATTCTAACAATTCAATTTTTGCATAAATTCATCAAGAGAAAGATGATGTCTAAGATAAATTCTATCATTAAAACGCAGCAATGACATCGACACTGTAAAATCATAAGCAGTTGGAACATCCACTTCTCTATTAAAATAGATCTCATCTAAACCTTTCAGAAAGTCTATTGTCGGATAACCTTGAAAGAATCCTTCAGGTGCAACTGCAATAGTTCTTGATTCAATCGCTTGCTGTATTAAAGCATGTGGAGTAATAATTGGAGCTCTAACTCCAGCTAAAATTGTTGCAAGCATAAATGAATAAGGTGAACATGATATATTAGCCTCTGTTACCTCTCGCATACTGCCTTGATCAATAAGAGTTTGTAAATCAATATCTACTGCCATATAAAACAGAAGACAAAACGAGTATAACTAATTTATACCAGATATATCAGGTAATAGAAAAAGAGGTTTATAATCAGATTTTCGCTGCAATTCCGCACAATAACTTATTCTCTGCTTTCAATAAATGTTCTCCAGCAGTTGCAGAACTCAATTGCAACGCTTTTGCAATCTCAACTATTGTTGTCTTTCTTGGCAGTTCATAATATCCTTGTTGGACTGCATATGAGAAAATCTTTTTTTGTTGTTTTGATAACAATGGCTGTGAAAAATCAACATCGCCGATAAAAAGAGTCTTGAAACTGCCAATTTTTTTTAGTTCTTTGATCATCAGCTGCATAATTGTTATACAGAATTATTACTATAATAATTTATTGATTTGCTGATTCTTTTCACAGTTACATCCTGTCCTAGTTAATCTCTGTCGTAGTTAACATCTGTCCGGATTACAGAGCTTTAGTATTTTCTGAATGAGCGAAGCGAATTCAGAAAATACTATTAGCATAAACAATATAAACTAAAACTAATTTAAATAGTTTATGGTAACTCTTAAGACACAGCGATTGATTCTTCATCCTGTCAAGATTTCTGATGCAGAAGCAATTTACAATCTGACACGAGATGAAGAGATTCTAAAATACACACAAGTGCCAAGAGATTATTCTATCAAAAAAGCAAGAGAACACATTACTAAAGAAAACAAGAAAGTAAAACAAGGAAAAGCATTGCATCTTGCAATTACTCTCAAAGAAAACAAGAAAATCAATAAACAGATGATTGGTATTATCAGCTTAAACAGCATCAACAAACAACATAAAAGGGCTGCAATTGGCTATTGGCTTGGCAAGCAATACAGAAACAAAGGATACATAAAAGAAGCATGCAAAGTTTTACTAAGTTTTTGTTTTAATCAATTAAAACTCAACAGAATTCAGTTCTCTTGTTCTACAGAGAATAAAGCATCACAAAAAGTAATTGAATCACTCAACGCAGTATTTGAAGGCATACAGCGCCAGAAAACATATAAAGACTGCAGGTTTCACGATAAACGAGTATATGCAATATTAAAAGAAGAATACAGTCGATAAAAATGAATGAAAAATTACTAAACAAACAATTTTCTGTTGGATTGCAAGCAGTGAAAGAAGCATCAAAGATAGCAATGCAATATTACAAAAATTTGCCAAATATACAAAGAAAAGCTTCTGGCAGTGTTGTTACATTAGCTGATTTTGCAGCTGAGGATAAGATGTTCTCAATAATTGAAAGAAATTTTCCATATGACTCTTTGCATGGCGAAGAATCTGGACTGCAAAAAAAGAAAACAAAATATACATGGGTAGCTGATCCAATAGATGGCACATCAAATTACATGCATGGTCTGCCTATGTTTGGAGTATCGCTTGCATTGCTTGAAAACAACAAACCAATCATTGGATTTGTATCATTGCCTTTTTACCAAGAGATATTTTATGGGATAAAGAGAAAAGGCTCTTACTTAATAAAAAACAAAAAGAAATTTCTTTTAAGTGTTTCAAAGACAAAGGAATTCAAAGATTCATTGCTAATAATAAGTGCAAGGGCAAGAAGCGATTATGCAACTTTGGAGAAACTAATAAGAATCTTTATTCCATATTGTAATTATCGCAGTTTTGGTTCTGTTGTCTTTAATCTTATGCAGCTTGCAAAAGGAAATGTACAAGCTGTAATCAGCCACGGTCTTCATCCATGGGATAATGCAGCATCATTTGTTATAACAGAAGAAGCAGGTGCAAAAATAACAAACTTTCAAGGAAAGAAATGGAATCTCAATGAAAAAAGCTTTTTGATAACAAATAATATACTTCATAAAGAATTTTTAGATATAATCAAGAAGAATATGTGAGAATCAGTCTTATCGAAGAAGATAACTAAAAGATAATTAATACCTTTCCAATGTTTCAACAATATCTTTTGTCATCTTATCTAATGAGAATCTCTTAACAGCTGTTTCGCGTGCATGTTTTCCTAATTTCTCACGCAATTCATGGCTTTTAAGCAATTGATCAAGCTTAAGCGATAATACTAAAGAGTTTCTAAATGGAAACAGCATTCCATTATATTTTTCAAGAACATAATACTTGACATAACCAACAGGGGTTGTTACAACAGGAATGCCGCATGCCATTGCTTCAACTGTACTTAATGAAGTAGTTTCTGTTAATGAAGGCAGTACATAAATATCCATTGCCTGAAGATACTGCAAAACATTATCAGTTGCACCTGCCATAATAATATTTCTATCTGATCTAAACTCGTCTTCCAGATCCTTGATGCCCTTTCCGACAATCAGCAGTCTTATGTTTTCATGTTTTTTCTCGATGATTCTAAATGCTCTATAAAGTGTGATTATATTTTTTTCTCGTGCTAATCTTCCGACAAATCCAATAACAAAAGTATCTTTTTTCAGGCCAAGTTTTTGTTTTGCTTCTTCTTTATTATGCGTAGGTCTAAAATGCGCAGTATCAGTGCCTAGAAAAATTATTTTTGATTTTGTATGAATTCCATTCTTTATAAATAATTCTTTGAGTTCAGGAAAAGGCATCAGCAATAGGTCGCATTTTCTATAGATAAAACGAGCAAGCATCTTTGTCATTACATTAATCAGATGTTTGAACTTTCCGATACTTTTGGTAGTCAACTCCCATTCAATAGAATGTATATAGCTAATGATAGGTTTTTTAAGTCTTTTTCCTGCTAAAACAGCGCTTATTCCAATAGGTCCGATTGTTTGTGTAAAAAGAATATCATGTTCTCTCATAATCTTCTTGACTGCAAAATAATGAAAGTTTGAAAAAGAAATATCACCTAACTGAATATTAATAATTGGAAACCTTATAATATTTACTCCCTCTAATTCCGGCATTTTTCCAGGAAAATCTGGAGCAATGATTGTTATAGAGAATGATTCTTGTAATGCTGGAAGCAGTTGAGTAAGAAATCTAGTAATACCATCCCAACGCGGCAGAAAGCAATCTGTTGCAATCAACAATTTCTTTTTCACATTTTTTTCATGTTTATCTTCTTCAACCATTTTTATTTCTCAATAAAGATATTATTTGAATTTGTAAAATACTTCAGCATATTTGACATGATTATCCAGTCCATTGATAAAACCTCGAATATAAACTGCCGGCAGCAAAGTAAATAATGTAATTTTCTGGCTTTTAAAACAATGCAATGCTTTTATTTTCTTTGGAAAACTATCTGTTATATCAACAACCAATTTTGGATAATTAGAGTTAGTAGCTGTAAATGGATTCCAGATCTCAAAAGCATATGCATCTATTTTTAGTTTAGATTCAACTATCAAATCTCTTACTGCTGAAAAAGTTGCTCTATGATCTGGATGAAAATCATCCCATGAATGAGTAAAGATTTTTATTGGATTAGTTTTTTTAATAACTTTCATAAGCTGCTCCTTAATATACTGCTGATTTTTATGATCTGCAAACGCCCCTTCTTTTATATCCAGAAACTCAACACTATTGCCTCCAATAACTTTATCTGCATCTAATGCTTCTTTAAAACGGATAGAAGAGATAATTTCTTCTTGATAATGCGGATGAGAAGATTCTCCATAAGAGATTATATATGTATGTATCTTCTTTCCTTCCTTAGCATATTTTGCTAATGTTCCGCCTGCTCCAATAATCTGATCATCGCTATGTGCGCAAACTATAAGTATATTTTCTGATTTTTCAGCCATAATAAGACATTAAGTTGAGAGGATAATTAAAGCTTTCGTTTTATTTGCACTACATTTATATAGTGCTGCTTTTTCTTATAATCTATGGAATTTGCACGTAAAATTATTACTAATTCATTGTGGCTGTATGGTTCTGAAATTGTAAATAAAATACTGATGTTCTTCTTTATAATTTATCTTGCGCGAAAATTAGGAGCTGAACAATTTGGATTATACACTTTTGCAATATCATTTACGCTTCTCTTTATGGGATTGATTAATCTTGGTATGAACTCTTTGTTTATTCGTGATATTGCAAGAGATAAAGAAAAACTGCTTGATTATCACAATCATATTCTTGTATTTCGTCTAGCTGCTTCTTTTGTTTGTTTTGTTATTATTAATTTACTTATTTATATTTTAGGTTATGATACAAAAACCTTTTTTATTGTTTTATTCTTTTCGATTTATTTGATAATCAGTACATTTACACAATTATATGTATCATTTTTCAGAATTTATGAAGAAATGCAATATGAAGCAATTATCAGAACTGTTGAGAAATTGTTTTTGATTATTCCAGGATTATTATTGCTCTTTCTTGGTTATGGATTATATAGCATTTCTTTGTTGTATATTTTCTCTACTATTGTGGCTTTGTTGCTATCTCTTTATTATACAAGAAAAAGATATACCAAAATACACTTTTATTATAAGCAAGAGATTATGAAGGATATTATCAAAAGAGCAATGCCATTTGCATTGTTTGCAGTTTTTTATGATATATATTTTAGGGTTGATGTGACAATATTAAACTTATTGGAAGGTAATGTTGCAACAGGGTTGTATGGTTCTGCGACTCGAATAACTGAGGTGTTTTTGTTTATCCCGCAAATATTTAGCAGAGCATCATTTCCATCAATTTCAAATATTTACAAAAATATGCAGCAATATCTATCTTTTGTCTATACAAAATCAATTAAATTTTTACTTTTGTTGATTATTCCAGTTGCATTCTTTACACTCATTTTCTCAGAAAAAATTGTTTTCTTATTTTATGGCAGTGAATTTATTGGTACATCTTCAGCGTTAGTATTCCTGATGTTTGCGATGGTGTTTATTTTTATTAATACAATCAGTATGCATTTCTTAATCTCTACAAATAATGAAAAAAAGACATCATTATTGATCGCAGTTTTAGCTGTGTTTAATGTTATTTTCAATCTAATCTTGATTCCTTATTTGCATATTAGGGGAGCTGCACTTGCAACATTGCTGACAGAATTAATTGGTTTTTTCGTTACGTTTTACTTAATCAAAAAGTATTATGACATAAATCCAGTGCAATGGTATATGTTAAAGTTAGTTGTATTATCTGCTTTAATTGCTTATGTAACTCATTTCTTTGCATTTTTGAATATTTTTGTACTTGGAGCTATTTTTGCTATACTCTATCTTTCTAATATTTTCGTTTTGAGAATCATTGAAAAAGATGAAATAACTTTGTTGAAAAGCTTGTTCTTGCCACAAGGTATGAAGAAATAAATCATTCTTTTGGTACATCATATTTTCCATAAATTTTATAAATACTAATAAATACCAATAATTATTAATATTATCTAATCGTATCTAATTAGATAATATTGGTGTTGGAGGGAATGTTTTATGGTAGAAAATGAAAAAGATGCAAAAGACTCAAATATGACAACTGTGTCTATACCAAGACCATTGGCTGAAAAAATTAAGAAAAGATGTCAAGGTACAGGATTTAATTCTGTTAGTAGTTATGTGACGTATGTTTTGCGGCAAGTGCTTTCAAATGTTGAAAGTAAAGAACAGAAAAAAGAAAAATCTGTAGCTGAAAATACAGTAGAAGAGGTAAAAGATCCTTTTACAAAGGAAGATGAAGAGAATGTTAAAGCACGATTGAGGGATTTGGGGTATTTATAATCAAAATGGAAAAAATAAAGAAGAAAAAAGTTTTTGTGTTTGGTATAGATGGTGCTGCTCCTGAATTGATTTTTGATAAATGGATAAATTTATTGCCAAATCTAAAAAAACTTATACAAACAGGAAGCTATGCAAAACTAAATAGTACAATACCACCATTGACAATTGTTGCATGGAATTCTATGTTTTCAGGAAAAGATCCAAGTGAGATAGGAGTATTTGGTTATACCTACAAAAATAAAGAAGGAGAATCAAAATTAGCAAATTCTTCGTTAATCAAAACAAAGCTTGTTTGGGAGATTCTAACAGAACAAAATAAGAAATCAATTGTGCTCTATGTACCATTATCATATCCAGTAAAACCTTTGAATGGTATAATAGTTAGTGATTTCATGACACCAAGTGTTAATAGCAACTGTGCTTATCCTGAATCAATAAAAGAGAAGATTAAATCTATGAAAAATCCAGAGCTCTTTTTTGATGTAGCAGTTGGATTAGCAGGACATAAAGGTATGGATATACAAGATTTAATCAAGAAAACATATCAGATGACTGAGATGCAGCTTGAATTAGCAAAAGAATTTCTTTTAAAAGAAGATTGGGAGCTATTTGTTTGTGTTATGATTGGTACAGATAGGCTGCAACATATGCTTTGGCGTCATTTTGATGGCTTACATAGAAGGTTTATTGCAGATTCTCTTTACAAAAATGCTTTGCTGGATTATTATATTTATCTTGACAAGAAACTTGGAGAGTTTTTATCTCATTTGGATGAAGATACGACAGTTATTATATCTTCTGATCATGGTATGGTAAAGCAAGAAGGAAAAATAAATATCAATAATTGGCTGATTGAAAAAGGATATATGGTTCTAAAAGAAGGTATTAATTTCCATGATAAGCAACGATTTAGCACTGATCTAGTTGATATGAGCAAAACACTTGCTTATGGAAGTGGAGCTTATAATGCGCGAATTTTTATTAATAAAGAGAAAGCAGCAGAAGATGATCTAAATTATGAAAAACTATGCGAAACATTAATTCAGCAAATACAAGCAATTCCTGATGATAAAGGAAAAATTCTCGATACAAAGGTCTATATAGCTAAAGATATTTATGCATTACCTTATCATCCTGAATGTCCTGATTTAACTATTTATTTTGATGATTTGCGTTGGGCTTCAAATCCAGATTTTGGGCAAAAAGGATTATATTCTTGGGAAACTGCAGTTGGTGCAGATAGTGCAGGACATGCTAGACAAGGGATTTTTATTATTAATGGCAAAGATATTGAAAAAAATGGTATTAAGAAAGGTGATATTGGTGAAATTAATATAGCACAGGTAGCTCCAACGATTCTTGATTTGCTTGATATAAAAGTTCCAAAAGATATCAAATTGAGTAGGATTGGTGCTCAAATAAATTATATAAATAATCAAACAATTAATCAAACAATTACTGAGAAATCAGGAAATGAGACAGATTTTAATGAAGCTACGCTTATAGATAGTGTCGATGGAATTCAATTCAAAGTCTATGCAAATTCTCATCCAAAAGGATTTGTTATTGCAAAGCCAAAATATATCCCAGAGTCTCTAATCAAATTAGACGGTCAGAAAAAACGGTTTATGTTCAGTAGATGTGTTACACGATTTAATTTTTTTACAAAAAAGGAGATAGTAGTGCAGAATCTTGATGCTTTGAAAATGAAGTTTCCATATTATTTTTATAACTGCAAAAAGCATAAAAATTGGTTTATCGGAGTTCCTGTTGATAAGATAGCAAAACGATATGATTCTCAAGGCGGATTAAAACAATTGCTGATGGTTCCAGAATCTGACTTAGATTCTTATCTTAAATCTGTTCGTGGGATGATCAATTTAATTTTAGAAACAGGGATCACAATTGATGATCTTGGTATAAGTCATTCAACATTACTAGGAAACTATACTATAGGCAAATCTGATATAGATATAATTATATTTGGAAAAGAAAATGGCTGGAAGGTATTGCGTCATTTAGAGAAGTCAACACATCCTCTTTTAAAATGGAAAACCAAAGAAGACTGGGCAAAATACTACAAAGACAGAGTGGTGTCAAGTAATTTTAATATTGATGAATATGTATTTAACATGGAGAGAAAAAAAGACGATGGTTTTTTTGATGGAAATGTCTTTTCTATTTTTGTAACTGAAAAAAGAGAAGAACAGTGGTATGATTGGGAATCTCAGCATGAACCATTAAGTACTGTGAAAATCAGTGGAGTTGTAACGAATGCATACAATTCAATTGTACGTCCAGGATATTATGAAATCAAAGATTCAGAAGTTCTTGAGGTAGTTACTAATGTTGATCCTAAAAAAAATGCAATTACAAGGATAGTTGTTTGGGCAAGACCTTTTAATCTACAGGCAAAAGAAGGAGAAAAAATAGAGGCATGTGGATTGCTTGAGAAAGTCAAATCAAAAAAAGGTGAATATTATCAAATTGTAATAGGCTATTCAGATACTTATACAAATGGAAGAGGTAATTTAGAATATTTGAAAACTTTGGTTAGGTAAACTATTATGCACTTTTATGAAGCGTCAATAATTATGACAAAAGATGGCTTGCATTGTCAGGTCTATGGTAATGAACATCCAGTGAATTCAATACTTGTAAAACCTAAGTATATCCCAACTGATAAGATAGAATGCGATGCATTACAGTATAGATTTCTTTCTGGAAAGAGAATGAATCGTTTGAATCTTTGGGCTGATAGAAATAAACTAATTGAATATATTGAAAGATTTAAAAAAGCATATCCTGATTATATACTTCATACTGATATACATGGCAAAGAAAGGCTGCTGTTTTCTGTTCCAATAGATAAAATTGAAAGAGTGTATTTTCCAAAGCGCGGTTTTTCAGAATTAATGAAAATCTCAAAGCAGTATCTTGATAATCATCTGCAATCTATCCATGAACTAGGAAATTTCCTGCTTAAATCAGGACTTACTATAGATAAGATAGGCATTACATATTCTACACTTGTTGGCCATTATCTCTCTGAAAAATCAGATATTAACTTAGTAATCTATGGAAAAAAGAATTTCTGGAAATTGATGGATTATCTTAAAACTGCAGAACATCCTCTTCTTCGATGGAAAACAAAAGAAGAATGGCAGAATTTCTGGCAAAGAAGGAATAGGCATCATGTTTTTCCACAAGATAAATTTATTGAGCTCATGTTTAACAAAAAATCAGAAGGTTTTTTTGGTAATTCTTTGTTTGTAATATTCTGTGCTGAAGAAGAAAATGAAACATGGTTCAGCTGGGGAAAAGAAACTTATAAACAAAAAGGCTTTGTAAAGATAAAAGCTATTGTGGAAGATAATTTCAGCTCAGTAGCCAGGCCAGGAATGTATAGAATAAAAAATGCTGAAATAATCTATTCTAAATACTCAGATAAGTTATGCAATGAGAACAAAATAGAACAAGTTGTTTTTTTTTCTCGAGATTATTGTATGCTTTGTAATCCTGGTGATGTTATAGAAGCTTCAGGAGTCTTAGAAGAGGTTTCATCAAAAGAAAAAGGCACTTTTTATAGACTATGTATTGGCTATTTTGATGCATACCTTGATGGCAGGATGCTTGATGAGTATATAAAGCCAGTTTCTATTAGTTTTGTATCTACTGCTCATCTAAAAAATAAGCAGGAACAACAAAGCAATAATATTGCAAAGACTGCTAAGAATAAATTTTCTAAAGAAATCTGCGAATTTTGCAAGGAGCAAGAATTGGAAATTGGAAATAAGACAAAATATGGTGCAATAATGATATGTAAAATAGGCAATTGGGATAATGGGTGGTTTGCAATGCTCTCTCCTAAAACTGCAGGGAATCCTGAACAAGACTTTTCAGTGCAGTTAGTTCCATCAAAACACCTAAGATATTTCTCAGAAATTAATTATTCTGAAGAATTAGCTAAGAATTATGGAATTATCTTTGCAAGGGTAAGCTATGCAATCTCAGAAATTATTGATGAGAAATTAAATAACAAGGACAACATTATTCCAATTGCAACATATGGAAAATGCAAGCATCATGATGAGCATATTCATGTTAAATTGTTTCCTTATAGAGGGGATGTTGCACAACCTTTTACAGTTGATTCTAGCTATGAAAATAAAGAGATCTGTATAGATAAAGAAACGGGCGAAGAATTTATAAAAATGACCCCTGTGAAAAAGAATCTTATACCTAAACAAAGATTGATAGAATTATCACGGCAAATGATTTCATTATGCAATAATAAGGGAGTATGAAAAAAATCATAATAAGTTATGTTATTATAAAGGTCATACTATGAAAAATATTGATTTACACCTTCACACAAATGCATCTGATGGAGAACTGACTCCTAAAGAACTTGTAGCATTAGCGATTGAAAAGAAAATGGAGATAATTGCTATTACTGATCATGATGAAATAAATGGAATAGATGAAGCTTTGAAGTATGCTGGGGGAAAAGATATAACTATTATTCCAGGTATTGAAATCTCATGTTTTGAAAAAGATTTTAGTTCTGAAATTGATGTCATCGGAATTTTTATAGACCATAAATGTGAAACTATGAAAAAACTATCGAAACTGTTTAAGAAATTTAGGGTTGAAGAAAAAAACGAGATGATTACTAAATTAAATTCACTTGGCTATGTCATTACGTTTGAGGAAGTTCTTCAGAAAGCAGATGGCAGCATTGGAAGACCTCATATTGCAAAAGTATTGATTGAAAAATACCATGAAAAGTTTACAACTATTAATCAAGTTTTTGATACATTGATAGGGAGAGGAAAACCTGCTTTTGTGCAGAGAAAAAAACTGCTTATTAAAGAAGCTATAGATGCAATCAAGTCAGCAGGAGGGGTTTCTATTTTAGCACATCCAGCGAGATATATAAAAAAAGAGATGCTGCAAATAATCACTAGATTTGCAGATTCAGGAGGGATTGCAATAGAAACTGATTATCCTTATGATAAGATAATGAAGTTCACTAATTCTATTAATATCTCTATTAATATTAAATTACGTAAAATAGCAAAAGAAAAAAATCTTCTTATATCAGGTGGAAGTGATTTTCACGATAAGGAACGAGGTTCCGTGATGGGAGTTGCTGGATTAGAAAAAGAAGAATTTGCATTGCTTAAAGCTGCAGCAGAGCTGCAAAAATAAAAAATATAATAGTAAAATTGAGAGGTATACAATGGAATTCAAAGGTTTGCTTCATGTTCATTCAACTTATTCAAAAGACGGCAAGTACACTATTCAGCAGATTAAAGAACTGTATAAAGATTATGATTTTATAGCAATTACAAATCATTATGAACATTGTTTTGAAAAATCTGACCAAATTCACTATGAAATTAATGAGCAGAATAATCAATTAAATTCTATCGGGAAGAAACAGCTTATTATTCTTGGATTTGAATATCAATACAATTGCAGCCATATCCTTTTTATAGGGCTTGCTGAAACCATTCCTGTTGATTTAGAGCAGATTAAAATATTAATCAGAAAGAAGAATCCTCTGGTCATACTTGCTCATCCACAAATGAAGGACTTTCTTTTATTGAAAGAATCATTGATTAATTATGTTGACGGTATTGAGGTGTATAATTCATTGCATAATGATAAGCAATATCCAGCTTTTCATCTTTTTAGGAAATTGAAGAAACTGCGAAAGAAGAATAATACAATAAAAGCTTTTTTTGGAGAAGATTTTCATAATGGTGTAAATTCTGACACAGCAATTTATGTAACAGCAGAGAAGCTTGAGGAGAAAGATATTTTGCTGGCTCTTAAGAATGGCAATTATTATATTAAGAACAAATACTTCACATATTATCCTGATGGTAGGTTTGAATATATAGGTAGAATCTTTTTTCCGTATATGAAATCTTTTTTTGTAGAAGTATTGCAATATCTCAATCCAAAAGTTGGTAAAGTTATCTATTATCTTCCGTATAGCAGCAGAATAAAACAAAAACTGTATCAATTCTTAAAGCTGTTTTTTGGCCGGATTTGATTCGCCAAGAACTATTTATGATAATATCAATTATATCTCAATATCAGCAATTGCTTCATTGAGTAACTCTGTTTCCTTATTTTTATTATCTTTCTTTTTAATTTTTTTAGTTACGATATCTGGCTGAGATAAAATATCATATCGTATTGCACCATCAAATTTGCTGTTGTTTTTATCTTCTTCATTATTATGAATTCCTAGCATGTAGAGTACTGTTGGGATAATATCTAATATTTCTAAATCTTTCTTCACAAGATTATTGCATTTTATTTCTTCTCCTGTTTTCTTTATATTTTTTCCAGCAGCTATGAAAATTCCATTAATACTCTCTGTATGCCCGTGGTATCCTGTAAGATAGGCATCATAAGATGAAAACAATGTTGTTTTGAATAAGTCTAGATTTATTGTATATCCTTCATGAGGGAGATAAACAATGTCTGGAGTATTCTTTAGATATTCTCCTTTGTATAGATTCTCTCTTTTTTCAACATATGAAAGAACATTGCATTTTCTTTTTTCATCTGTAATATTTCGTAATCCTGCTATAAGTTTATCACGTACTTTTTCATATTCTTCATTGTTTTTCTTTAGTGCTTCATTAATGAATATACCTAACGGTGTTATATTGAAATCTTCTTGAGAAACTACTGCTTTATCTGCAATTGCTTTATATGCCTGCTGGCTTTTTGGATTGATCTGTGTTATATCAATTCCAACCTTTCGTACAATATTATCAACTGTTTTTATTCCTTTAAGCAATAATAGACGTGACTTAGATATCTTTAATGAGATATATTTATTTTGAATCAACCAATATTTGATATTAATACTTTTTGTAGGAGCAGGGCCATGTCCATGATCAGATATAACAAATATATCGAAATTATCACCATACTTTTTAGTGTATATCTCATAAATCTCTTTGATAATCTCGTCAATTCTTGTGAAATACTGCAATAACTTTTCTTTATCATGCCAAAAAAAATGCTGGATAACATCTGTCTCTCTGAATAATACAAAAAAGAAATCAAAGTCTTTTTTGTTCAAAATATGCTTTACAACATTTAATCGATTGTTTATTATTTGTATCTGTTTATCGTAGACGGATTCTGTCTCTTTTTTTGTTCTTCTTTTTCTATGCACATGTTCTTTAAATTCATCATGGATGTCATAGCCTATTTTTTTCAAATCTATAATCAAATCTTTTGGGTAGGTATAATCCTGTTTTCCTAAAGGTGTCAAAAAATCAGAAATCATAACTCCATTAATTTTTTCAGGCGGATATGTTACAGGCAGATTAATTATACAACTCTTTAATTCGTATTCATCTAATATATTCCAGATTCTTTTAACAGCAACAGTTTTGGAGTTAATTATTCCTAAATCAGGATTTCTAATATCTTTCATAAATGAATATATTCCGTGTTTTCCAGGATTTACACCTGAAGCAAAACTAACCCATGCGGGACCAGAAATTGGAGGAACAGTGCTTTTCATAGTACCCCATACTCCTTTTTTGAGTATGGCATTTATTGTAGGGAGCTTATTTTCTCGCAGCCACGGCATTAGCAAGTTAAATGTTGAGCCGTCTAATCCGATAATTAAAATTCTATTCTTTTCATTGTTTATTATTACCATAATTACTTGTTGAGATTTGTTGAATGTTTATAAATTTTAGTATTTTTGAATTCATCTATCTATTTAGCTCAATCAAGGAATTCTGGAGAAATAAATATATTTAAAAATTGATAAGGTTAAACATAAATTATGTTCAGTACAAAATTTAAAGATATTGCAATAAATCTTTCAATACTTATGATAGTAATTTTATTGAACTTAACTATCACAATTATCTTACGATCTTCTCCTGAATAACAAAAATCTAGTAACTGATTTGTTGTATATTGGAATGTAAACCAATAAATGGTCAATTGGCCAGCTGAAAACTAAAATAATCTTTTTTCCTAGATTGTATATTTTAATTTTTATACTCTTTTCTTCGTTCGTTGCTGAATATTCTTTTTTTTCCTGTTTGCTTTCTTCTAATATCTTCCTTGCGAATTTTCTTAGTAAGAATGCAATCACTCTGTCATACCATCTTAAAAGACCATAACCAACTTGCGGCATTGCCTTCTCTTTAATAAATACAGTACCATGTTTATTGAATAAATCAATCCATTCTTGTTTTGTTCTTATTGTAATATGATCAACATCTGATTGTGTGTTTTCTAAAGGAGCTTTTTCAAGAATACATATTCTGCCTTCTTTCTTTGTAGTTTTTATCATCTTGAATACTGCCTGCTCTAGTTTTTCTTGCGTTGGAATGTGCTGCAATACTGTGATAGAGTAAACAATATCAAATTGTTCATCAGGAAAATCAATATCCTCTGCTTTTGATACTTTGAATTGCACAGTTGTGTCGTATACTTTATTTTTTTCTTCTGCTGCTTTAATACACTCTTCACTTATGTCAACTGCTGTGACTTCTGCTTTATCTTTTGCATTTTTTATTGCCCAAATACCATTACCACAGCCAACATCAAGCATTTTTATTCCAGAAATTACTTTTATTAATCTTCTAAATATCTTAAAGCGAATACTTTCTTCGTATTTATAATAATCAATATCAGAATGTCCAACATTTCTGAATGTTTTATATCGTTCATTCCAATATTGTTCTGGTTCATAACTCATAAAAAAACCTCACATAAATTTATCTTTGTGCTTTTTTATAACTTGGATAACTCTCTCCAAATCTTCTTCTGTCATCTTTGCATGATTTGGAAGATTAATCACTTGCTTTGATGCAAGCTCTGCTTGTCTGCAGCTTCCTCTTGTATATAATAATCTTTCCATATTAGCAGCAGGAGGATATAATGGATTATTAAACCATAATCCTAGATTTATTTGATGCTTATTGAATATTGCTGCTGTTTCTTGGTTGTTTCTGCTTCTGATTGTATAACGCAAAAATACATGCGTTCTATCTTCTGCTATTTTTGGCGTTGAAATATTTAGATTTTCTAATTCTTGTGTTAGATATTCTGAATTCTTGAGCCTTGCTTTTGTGATTATATCAAGCTTTTTTAATTGAGATGCTCCAATCATTGCAAGCACATTTGGCAGACGTGATTTGTATTCTGCTGGCATTGCTGCAGACATCTCTTCTGCTGTCATTGAAGGAGTAAATATTTTTAGCGTTTTGCTGTCAATTATGTTTGTTAAATAATGCAGCGGCTCACCTATAAGATTAAATGAAGAATCAAGTAGGATTGGAATTCTTGTTAAATTAAGAAGCAGGCATTGTATATATTTATTTGATGGAAATGGATATTGCTGTTGTATTGCAAAAATCTTTTCATAAATATCTTTATTGTTTGTTGTAATCATGCCGCCTTGACCTGTTGTGATATTTTTTGTATAATCAAATTTTTGTAGCTTGCGCCAAGACTTTGTGCTGCATCTTCAATCAAATATAAATTATGTTTTTTCGCAATTTCCTGCAATTCAGCAATATCACATGGTTGTCCATAGATATGATGGGCGATAATTGCTTTTGTTTTTTTAGTAATTGCTTTTTTTACTTGTTCAATATTCATATTATATGTTTGCGGATTGATATCAACATATTTTGGAATAATACCATGATATCTTAGAGCGTTCGGCACAACAACACAAGTGTATGCTGGAAGGATTACTTCATCTCCTTGTTTTATATTTAATGCCTGCAATATTGTGTATAATCCAATTCTTGCTTTTGCAAAGCTTATTGCATATTTGTTGTTAGTATATTGTTTGAACTCGTTCTCGAATTGTTTTATTTCTAGGCCATCTCCAAAAAACTGTTTTTTTGTACTGTAAGCGGCAATATGTATTGCTTCTTTCTTGGAAATAGTAGGTAAGGGATTGATGTATATCTTTTTTATGTGTTTTCTGCTGATGTAATCAGTTATTTGTCCCATTTTAATTGCCTTTTTCAATTACTTATTTTAACTGCCTTTTCCTTATTATAGATATTATTATCAATATTTAATTGTTTAGTAAATATTATACTGCCCGCACCATTTAAATGATGCGAATCAGCGAAGTAGTCTGAATTATTTTCATATATTTTATGATAATCAAGCTTATTATATTCTTTTAAATGCTTATTCATTATTGCAATGATTTTGCTATAAAATTCAGCTTCAGAAAAGTTTGCTTTCATAAGCTCTTTGTTATATTCATAGCTTAATGGATATCTTACTATTGTAATAGGTATTTTGTTTTCATCTGCAAGCAGGATTATCTTTTCAAAATATTCCAGTGCGATTGGATCTGCGAATTTGTTTGTTTCTTTAAAATGTTCTTCTATATCTTTTTCTGCAATCTTATCCTTATTTCCAGCTGAAAAATTTCTTGTATCATTATACCACCCACGATACATATTATGATTTTTAATAAGTAATACTGCAAAATCCTCTCCATTGCCTAGAACAGGCAGGTTTGATTCTAAGTAGATTGAAATTGTCGTCTTATTTGTGAATCTTTTTATCTCGTTTGTTGGTATGAACTGTGAATAAAGCCAAATGTCGCTCATCACTCTCTGTTGGTCAAAAAGAACAGGAGAAAAACTGTGAGGATCAATTTCTAAAAATAACATCTTAATCTTGATATTATTGTTATTATTATCATTATTATCTAAAAGTCTTTTTATTTTATAATATGTTTTTATATAATTTTCATCTCCTGTACCGAAATTAAATGAACTGTTAATATACGCTGGATTTACAGCATCTCTTGTATGAGAATCGCCAAAAAATGCATAATCTATTGTTTTGTTTTGTTGTATTACATCTAAATACGCTTTTTCAGCTCTATAAACATTCTTTTTCTCTATTACAATTTTCCAATATACAGCATTTAGAATTATAATTATTAGAGTTAAGATTACCATAAAGACAACTATTTTCTTAATGAATATTTTCTTTTCTGTTATCATTTAATCCCTCTTAAAATTGAAAATAATCTTAAAACTGAAAATAAATAAATTCTGTCTGCTCAAATACACCAAATAATAATATGCTTATAATTATCATTATTAATATTCCCCATCTTATGTATAGTGCTTTGCTGTCAAGGAATTCTCTTATAGATATATGCGACTGTATTAAATGAACAAATTCAAGCAATGCTATTGAGAATAATGCAATTATCAGTGTTGGCCAGCCAATATTTAATAGATGTGCTGAAAACTCGAAATTAAAATCCGAGAATATTTTTGAGATTATATAAAACGCATCATGTACATTGTTTGCCCTAAAAAATATCCATGAAAAGCATACAAGAGAGAAAACAAAAGCTATCTTGAATAAATTATGTATTCTCGTGGATCTATCTAATCCGACTTTATTTACAATATATTCTCTCCATTTTTTTGTGAATGGAGATGATATCATGTAGATTCCATGCAATATTCCCCAGATTATAAATGTCCATTTTGCGCCATGCCATAATCCTGAAACTAAAAATATAATGAATAAATTGAAATACCATCTAGGGACTGAAATTTTGCTTCCACCTAATGGAATATAAAGATAATCTCTAAACCAGCTTGAAAGAGAAATATGCCATCTTCTCCAGAATTCAGGGATTGATTTTGAGAAATAAGGCCTCTTAAAATTATCCATTAGACGAAATCCCATAACTTGAGCTGAACCTATTGCTATATCACTATATCCTGAGAAATCGCAGTAAATCTGAAATGCAAAGAAAATAGTTCCAACTAATAAGTATATTCCAGTATAATCACCCACATTATTATAGACAGTGTTTACTATGATTGCTAATCTATCAGCTACAACAACTTTCTTGAAAAATCCCCATAACATTAATTTTAAACCATCTACAACTCGTTTATATTCAAATTTGTGTTCTTCATAAAATTGATGCAAAAGATTTCCTGCCCGTTCAATTGGACCTGCAACAAGCTGCGGAAAAAATGAATGATATAATGCATACATCCCGAAGTTTCTTTCAGGATTTATTTTATTATTATAAACATCAACAGAATAACTTATTGCTTGGAATGTATAAAAAGAGATTCCAACAGGGAGAAGAACATTGAGAACAAATGGCTCAAATTGAATACTAAACAAAGCTAAAAATTCTCTTACAGAATCAGTTACAAAATTGAAGTATTTGAAAAAAAACAACATGGATACATTTATAATAATGCTCGTCCATAAATAAAATTGTTTTAATCTCTGATTCGAACTTTTAACAATAGCTATAGCTGTATAAAAAGTAACAACTGTTGATATTAACAGCAGAACTGTATACTCAACTTTCCAGCTCATATAGAAATAATAACTTGTAACTAAAAGAAAAATCCATCTATATTTATGTTTAATTGTAAAATATAATGCTGCAACTATTGGAAAGAAAATTAGGAAATGAATTGAATTAAATAACATATTATTATCTCCTTTATCTAAATCTAAAAAATTACTTCATTATCTCTTTAATCTTTTCACAAATATAACTAATATCATCTTTTGATAATCTTGAAGAGGATGGCAAGTTCATGCCTTTTTGTGAAATGTAATCAGTTACTGGATATTTTTCAACTGCAAACTGCTTATAAGGCGGCATTACATGGATTGGATAAAAGAATTCTCGTGTATCAATGCCAGCAGATTTTAGTTTCTGCATTAATTCTGCTCTGGATAATCGTGTGTTTTCGTTGAGCAATATTGAATACATCCAATAGACATGTCTTGCATATTTCTCTTCTTTTTGAAGTGTGATTCCGTTTATATCCTGCAGCAATGAATTATATTGTTTTGCATTTCTTCTTCGTATTTCTATGAATTTATCAATATTTTCTAACTGAGCAACACCAATTGCTGCCTGGATATTTGTTAAGCGGTAATTGTAGCCAATAATTTCATGCCAATATCTTTTATTCTTGCTCATGCCATGATCTTTAAGCACACGCATCTTTTCAGCAAGCTCTTTATTGTTTGTAATACACATGCCTCCTTCTCCTGTTGTGATTATTTTGTTTCCAAAAAAGGAAAAGCAAGCGATATCAGAAAAACTGCCTACTTTCTTTTTTTTATATTCTGCGCCATGTGCTTCTGCGCAGTCTTCAATCAAGAAAAGATTTCTGCTGACGCATAAATCTTTTATTTCATCTATTTTACATGGATGACCATAAATATGAACAGGCATAATTGCCTTTGTCTTTGATGTAATTTTTTCTTTTATTTTGTTTATGTCAATATTGCCTGTGTTTTGTTCAACATCAACTAATACAGGAGTTGCACCTGTGTACAATATTGAATTTATTGTAGCTGCAAATGTAAAATCAGGAATAATCACTTCATCGCCTTTTTTTATGTCAAGCGCTAGAAGAGCTAAGTGTAATGCAACAGTGCCATTTGCTACTGCAACTCCATAATTTGTCTGGCAATATTTGCTGAACTGCTGTTCAAATTTTGTAACATATTCACCTTTTGAAGAAATCCAATTTGTTTTTATGCATTCTGTTACGTAATCAATCTCTTTTTGCCCTAATAATGGTTCTGCAATAGGTATTGTTTTTTGTTCCATTAATATCTCGGACCTTCAATAATACTTCTTTTGATAACACTCATATTTGTCGGATAATTTGGAGAATCCCATGGAAACATTTCTCCTGAATGATATCGTTCCCATCGTTTTAAATCTTCTTTAACCATAATGCTGACTAATTCTTTGAATTTTGTTTTTGGCTTCCAACCAAGTTCTTGTGTGATTTTTGAGTGATCACCACATAATACAGGAACATCTAATGGGCGAATCAACATCTTATCAACTTTTACAAAATCTTCATGGTTTAATCCAGCTGCTTCAAATGCCAACTGGCAGAATTCTCTCACAGTATGCGTTTCTCCTGTTGCAACAACAAAATCATCTGGTTTTTTGTGCTGAGTCATCATCCACATTGCTTCGACATATTCAGGAGCAAAACCCCAATCTCGTTTTGCGTCAAGATTGCCGAGTTTAATTTCTTTTTGGAGGTCAAGTTTTATTCGCGCAACTGAATTTGTGATTTTTCTAGTGACAAACTCGAGTCCTCGCAAAGGAGAGTTTGCAATAACCATTGTACCAACACCTGCCATAAATCTTCCTGAAGTAGTTGCAATGTCATACACCCACTCTGGCTGTTGTTTATGGTACAATATTTTTTTAACTTCTTCTTTTTGTTTTGCAAGATGATGTACTAATTGCGCTTGGCCGCCATTTTGTATCTTTCTTATAAATGTTCTTGATATACTTGTGTCTCGTTGTATTCCTCTTTGACTGTATCCATCTTCTAATAAAATTTCTACTAACTCTTGTTTTTCCTGATTTTTTACAGGCGATAAAAAATTGATTGAATAATAACCGTAGTATTTCTCATCTTCTTCAAATGTAATGTTATACTCTTGCTCCGTAGTTTGGCTTATTAAGAATAATAATCCTTGTGCTAAAACAATTGAATTTGTCTTGAAATTCTTAAAATAGTATGCTGTAGGAGCAGCTTTTAGACCATCAGTAATATTATACCCTACAAGAAATGCAATTTTTCCTTCGTAGCTTGCATTGAGAATTTTGTCAGGCACTTTCTTAAAACCATCATTAGTATAGATTTCTTCTCGTATTGTCTTAAGATAGTTTGTATTTCCATTAAGTTTTGCTTGAGTAGTATGGCCAAATTCAGTTTTGAAATCTCTTACAGTTATAGTACCAAGGGCAACTTTTTTCCATAGCTGCTCAAATTCTGCCATTATCTCTTCATTATTGTTTGAAAATTGACCTTTTTTATCTTCACTAATATAACCATCTCCAACCATCATTCCTAAAAAGAGTGCTTCTTCTTGTGTAAGAGTTGCAAATGTATTACTTACAGGAAATTCTTTATGGAGTAATTTGCTGCCATTTTGAATTGTTTTTGTTTTTACTTTAGTGTTATCTTCTAATAATAATGTATGATGATTCGTTGTTTCAACAATACCATGTCTTGTGTTTATTGTTTTGCAATGGAAATCATCTTCTTCCTTTTTTCGTCGAGTAGCAGTTAGAACTTTTAATTCAACAAATTGTTCTCCGTCCCATATTTCTAAATCAGTAATTAACCATTGTTGTACATTTGTTGATTTTTCTCTTGCTTTTCTAATATCTTTTATTCTTTGTATTGAGATTACATTTGTTTTTTTGTTACGCACTATCACTGGAATATTTTCTGATACACATTCATGATTGAATAATATTCCGTTGCTTGCAAAAATATTATATGCTTCTCTGTAGATTCTTGTAATATGGAATGAATATAACTTAGCAGCAGCATATGGCGAATTAGGTATAAATTCTGTTTTTTCAGATTGTGGTGTATTACTATTTGCACCATATAATTCAGAAGTTGATGCTTGGTAGAATTTTATATCTTTCCTAAGATGACGAATAATCTCTAATATTTTTGTTGCACCAACTCCATCTATGTCAGCAGTATGCAATGGCTGATCAAATGAAGCACCTACATAACTTTGTGCAGCAAGATTGTAAAGTTCATCACATTGTGAAACAGTTATTGCTTCCATTAATGATGCCATATCTGCCATATCTGCGGGGATTAATGTAATTTTATCAAATACTCCTATGTATTGCAATCTCCAAAAATTAGGTGTTGATGACCGTCTGTATGTTCCAAATACTTTGTAACCTTTGTCTATTAAAAGTTTTGCCAGATAAGCTCCATCTTGACCTGTAATTCCAGTTATTAATGCTATTTTTGTCATTATTATCACCAATTAGTTTTTGTTAATGATAATAATTCTATATCCTTTTTAAAAGTTATGAAATTCTCCTCACTTTATTCAAAAAAAATGGGTTTAATACCCCGCAGCTCTGCTGCGACCCATTTTTAAGAGTAAAAATCCCTTTTTTGTTATTGAATGCCCCGCAGCTTGCCAGCACTAAAAAATGGTTAGATAAATAAAAGGGGTTAGCGAAGATGGTACAAGCACATGATTTTATCTATAAATGGAGACCTAAAGCAGAATGAATTCAGAAAATCTAATCATCTTTAAATATATCTAGTTTTTCCCATATTTATGAAAAAGGTAATATTTTTTACTAATGGATTAGTTGGGGTTGGCGGAGCTGAAAGAGTATTGCTTGAAGCTGTTTTGCATTTTCAAAGCAAGGGAATAAAAGTTAAAATTGTCACTTTTGTGCTTAATCAAGATGCATTGATGAAGTATAAAGATAAAGTAAGCGTTGATGTTCTTTATTCTCGAAATTATTTTCAAAGAATTGTACGCTTAAGAGAGAAATTGCTTAAGCTGCATCCTGATTTAATTATTTGCCAAAGCTCTCTTGATTGTATGTATGTATATTTAGCTGGACTTGGATTAAATATCCCTTATATCAGTTATATTCATGGCAGCTTATTTTGGCTTGAGAATGAATATTTAAAATATGCAGTTATTCACAAGTCTGTATTTAATAAAGTCAGAAATTCAGTTTTTGGGCACAAGCAGTTTGTACAAAAAAAAGTATTTTTACCTTTGAAAGAGAATATTTTTTTTAATATAGCAGCTATTGCTGATTATTTCGCTGTACGCAAAGCAAAGAAATTGATTGTATTGACAAAGCAGATTCAATGGGAAGTGCAGCAGTTGTATGGAAGAAAAGCAGTTGTTGTACGAGGATGTTTGGATAAAATACTTTTGGACTATAAACCTAATCTTGATATTCATAAAAAGTATAAGATTGCAAAAAACAAAAAGATAATAATAAGTATTGGAAGATTAGATACTAGAAAAAGAGTTGATGTTTTGGTTAAAGCATTTTTACAGCAGTGTGAAAAGCAGAAGGATATTGTATTGCTTATCGGCGGAAGAGGACCAGATAAAGAAAGAATTGAACAAATGATTCAAAATTCTAAATATAAATCCAAAATAAAAATGCTTGGTTTTGTCAAAGATGAAGAATATTTTGATCATCTAGCTGGCTGTGATATCTTTGCATTTCCTTCTTGGACAACATCAGGGATACCAACATATGAAGCATTGGCGCTTGGGAAAAAGGTAATATGGACAACTGAAGCAGAAGAGCCAGTGTTAACACATCCAAATGTTTATACTGCAGATCCAACTGTGGAAACGTTTGTTGAAGCAATAGATAAAGCATTGCATTCATCTTTATATCCTAAGCCAGATTTGCGTGAACATACATGGGAAAAGTATTTTGGAAAGCTGTTTGCGATTGCTGAAAGAGTCAGCAAATAAAATAAATTAGCAATTCTTGTAAATTATTTTAAAAATCTTTATAAATAATAGGCTTTTCTTTGTTTTCTATGTTTCGAAAAATATGGGAAGTAATAAAAAAAGGATTTTTAACCTTTTCACATTTTATACAAACTGTAGTAAATACTATTCTTCTTACAATTGTTTATTTTGTTGGAATCGGTTTAACTTCAATTATCTCAAAATTATTTGGCAAACATTACTTGGAATTGAAGTTGAATAAAGATGCAAAAAGTTATTATAAAGAATGTATGTCAACAAAGAAACCTAAGGAAGAGTTTTACAGGATGTATTAGTTAGTACGATTTAACAAAGTGAAATCGTACCAATTTTCGCTTTCAATTGGCGAAAGAATTGGAAGAGTTTTACAAGTTTTACAGGATGTATTAGTTAGTACGATTTAACAAAGTGAAATCGTACCAATTTTCGCTTCCAATTGGCGAAAGAATTGGAAGAGTTTTACAGGATGTATTAGTTAAATTTTTTCCTTCAGAAAAAATTTAAGAGATAAACAAAGGTGCAAAAAATGATTATATTAGGTATTTCATGTTTTTATCACGATGCAGCAGCAGCTATTGTAAAGGATGGTATGCTGATTGCTGCTGCAGAAGAAGAAAGGTTTACTAGAAAAAAACATGATCAAGGCTTTCCTTATAATGCAATAATCTATTGTCTAAATCAGGCAAATGCTAAGATTAGTGAAGTTGATTATATTGTGTTTTATGAGAAACCATTGGTTAAGTTTGAGCGATTGCTTTCTCAGCATTTAGAAAAATTTCCATTTTCATATTTTAGTTTTCTTAAAGCTATGCCGCAGTGGCTTAATGAAAAATTACGGATTCGTTCAATAATCAAGAAAAAATTAAAGTATACTGGTAAAATTGTTTATTTAGACCATCATCTGTCACATGCTGCATCAACTTTCTTGGTCTCACCATTTGAGGAAGCTGCAATATTGACAGTTGATGGTGTTGGAGAATGGGCGACAACAACATATGGCTATGGAAAAGGAAATCTGATAAATTTAGAGAAAGAGATTCAATTTCCTCATTCTTTGGGATTATTATATTCAACAATTACTGCACATCTTGGATTTAGCGTCAATAACTCTGAATACAAAGTCATGGGTTTGTCACCTTATGGTAAACCTGTGTATTATGAGCAGTTTAAAAAACTTATTGATGTAAAAGAAGATGGTAGTTATGCATTAGATATGTCTTATTTTGTCTATCATTATAAAATGATTATGCCTAGCAATAGATTTATCGAAGAGTTTGGGCCAATAAGAACAGCTGAGACAAAACTTGAGCAGCATCATAAAGATATTGCAGCTTCACTGCAGAAACTTACTGAAGATGTTTTGTTTAAGATGTTGAATAATCTGTATAGCGTTTATAAAACAGATAATCTGTGCATGGCAGGAGGAGTTGCATTAAATAGTGTTGCTAATGGCAAGATAAAAAGAAATACACCTTTTAAGAATATCTTTATACAGCCTGGAGCAGGTGATCATGGCGGAGCAATAGGTGCTGCATTTTATCTGTATAACAGCATATTAAACAATCCAAGAAAATTTGTAATGGAAAACTGCTATTTAGGACCAGGTTATTCAAATGAATATGTTAAGAAATTCTTAGATGAAAATGGAATTAAATATAAGCAGTTCAAAAATGATAAGGAACTTATAGATACAACTGCAAAACTTATTTATGAAAATAATGTAGTAGGATGGTTTCAAGGCAGGATGGAGTGGGGGCCAAGAGCTTTAGGTTCTAGAAGTATCCTGTCAAACGCCTGCAATCCTGAGATGAAAGATATATTGAACGCAAAGGTAAAGCATAGGGAGATGTTCAGACCATTTGCACCAGTCATAACACAAGAAGATATCCACGATTATTTTGATATTGATAAGGATGATGAGCCATTTATGCTTTTTGTCTATCCATTTAAAGAAAAAGTCAGGCATCTTGTTCCAACTGTTGTGCATGTCGACGGCTCTGGAAGGCTGCAAACTATCTCAAGAAGACAGAATTTTAGATATTATTCAGTTATAAAAGCTTTTCAGAAATTATCTAAGATTCCAATTATAGTGAATACATCTTTTAATATAAGAGGAGAGCCTATTGTCTGCATACCGCAAGATGCTTACAGATGCATGATGGGAACAGGAATAGATTATTTAGTCATGGAAAATTTTTTAATAGCAAGAAAAGATAATTCCAAAGATATGTGGGACAGCGAAAGTATTGCGAAGGATTAAATGTATACTGAAAAAGTTAAGTTTAATTATCTGCTTAGTGGAAGAAATACAATTGGAATCATAAAGCAATTAGATGGAAGCAGTTTAGGTTCAGCAGTTATTCAGATTCCTATTAAGAATTCCCTTGAATTTGAAGAAATATTGCAGATGCACAAGATTAATTATACAAAAAAGAATGTATTAATTCAGCGATAATATTAAAAAGGGCTTGATATCATTATAAGTTCTATGAAAATAAAAGAGCTTTTTAAGAATCTTGCATTGCTGTTGATAACTATTATCATATTTATGATTCTATTTGAAATTGCTCTGCGATTTTTTTATCCGCAGAATCTTTCACGGACACAGTTAGATAAACATCTGCTTTTTTCAAACAGGGCAGATTTAGATAATGTTCATTATAATCGCTGGAATGAATTCAATCAGTATATTTCAACTAATTCTAGAGGGTTGAGAGATTATGAATATTCTTATGAAAAAATAAATAACAGCTTTCGTATTCTTATGTTAGGTGATTCATTTGTTGAAGGAGTTGAAGTGGCGGCTGAGAATACAACATCAAAACTATTAGAGAAACAACTAAATCAATTAGAGAATGGCATTCATTATGACGTTATTAATTTTGGTGTTGGTGGTTATGGAACTTCACAAGAGCTTGCTTATCTTGAAAGAGATGGTATAAAGTATTCTCCTGATGTTGTGGTATTGCATATTTTTCCAAAGAATGATCTTCTTGATAATATACAAAAAGATGTTTATCTGCCATTTAATTATTCAACTAATTATCCAACTGTTTCAAATACTTTAATCAATAAAGAGATCCAATTTACATTATTCCAGCGATTCTGGGCGTTTGCTATTGCGCATACTCACACTGCGAATCTGATAGGAATTGCATTGTTAAGTAATCAGAATATTGCAGCGATTCTGCATCGTGTTGATATGCTAAAAACGCATCAGTTTAATGCAACAAATGTAAGTTATACTCGCGATATTTATCTTAATGATCCACCACAGCAGATAATAGATGTGTTTGGCAAAACTAAAATATATCTTGATAGGATGAATGAGCTTGCAAAGCAATATAATTTTACTTTTATCATTGTAGTAATACCAGCAAAAGAGCAAGTTGATATTGATGCATATAAACAGTTCATAGAAAAAGAAGAATTAAACGAATCTGCTGTTGCGATGTTAGCACCTAATTATGTATTGCAGCAATATGCGCAGCAGAATGAAGTGATTGTAATAGATCCAATTACACTTTTTAGAGAAAAAAATAAACAGCAAAAGTTATATTTTGTGATTGACGGGCATTATAAAGAGCAAGGGCATGCATTATTAGCAGATGTTTTGTACGAAAGATTAATAAATAATGAGATAATTACTAAATAAATAATGGAAGAAAAAATTTTAGATACAAAAGAAATGAAAGAAAATAATGAACAAGGTATTCAAGAAAGTAAAAAAGATTTTGCTGAATTTAAACCAAAAAGATTCCAATTGCTCAGCGATGTATGGTCGTTTATGAAAGTGAGAAAAAAATGGTGGTTGCTGCCAATTATTGTGCTTCTTATTTTAGTCGGAACATTAATTGTTATAGGACAAAGTTCAGCTTTGTCGCCGTTTATCTATGCGTTGTTTTGAAAGAGATTAGTAACATTTATTAAGACTAATATATTTCTTCTTTTATGGCAGATCTAGAATCTAAAACTAATATACCTCTTCCTGAGGTACATCTCCAAGTTGATGAAGATGAGTATAGCTTTTATGTAGAGCTGCCTGTGCCTGTAAGGTTATATAGCTTAATTTTGCTAGAAAGAAGAATTTTTTCAGCTACAACAACAATAACAAGCTATAGGGCACGTGTTTTGAAATCTGATTTTGGTTTTTTTAGTTTATTATGTCTAAATGAAACTGTTTTGCCTTGTGAAAATAAAACTTATGGGTCCATACAGAGTTCTTTTAAAAGAGATTCTGTAAGTGGAGATTGGGAAAATTTTTCGATTGTTTCATCTCATAAAAAATATAGTTCAGGTTCTTATGAGAAAATAGCATTAGATATGCTGCTTAAAAAAACAGAAGAATTGAGGCAGCAAGGATTTCAAGCAGAACACCAACAACCATAAGTGGAATAAAAGCATTCTTGTTAAGCAAACCTGTTTTATGCATTCTTGAAATCTATACAGCATTCTGCGCATAAGGAGTTTCTAGTTCTTTTTTAGATTTCCAGAAGAAATACGCAATTACTATCATTGTTGAAACAGGTGTTATCCAGCTAGGAATGTGTAGACCAAAGCTTTCTGCAAGCATTATTGTTCCTAATAATAAGATTGAGTACATTGCTCCGTTCTTTAAGTATTTGTATTTCTTGACTGTTTCTAAGTGGCCAACTGTGAATCTTCGCAATACATATGCTCCTATACCATTGCCTACTAGAATCAATGGAATTGAAAGAGTGAATGCAAATGCACCAAGAACTCCGTCAATTGAGAATGTTGTGTCAATCACTTCTAAATATAATATTTTGCTGATATCTGATTTAACACTTTTTCCTTCAAGCAGCTTTTTTTCTTCTTCTTCTGCATTTTGTTTAAATCCATGTGTAATAAAGAATGCAGTTGAGCCTATTACAGCGGAAAATGCCATAACTGGATTTTTTTTCAATGAAAACCAAACAATAGTTGTTAAAAGAATTGAAACAACTGCATAAAACCATACTCCTTGTGCATGGAAAAACTTTTCTCCTTTTAATCCATAATTCTTATGTTCTAAGAAAAGCCAGTGGAAAAACAAGAAAATGAGAAATATAGCACCACCCATAAATAAGATTGGTGTTGATTGTTCAATTGTTTCAGCAACTTTTGGATCATTGCTGAATGTAGCTGTTAGTGAGCCAATAAAACCTAAGCTTGGATTTGTAATCCAAATAATTACCCATGGCAATAATCCACGAACCATGATAACAGCAAACAAAAATCCCCATAATAGAAACCAGCGTCTTGCTTTTTGTCCCATTGTTGATAGAACTTCTGCATTAATAATTGCATTGTCTAAACTGCTGATTATTTCAAACAGTGCTAAGCCAATGACAATTAGAATCATTGTAAAGATATCAACCATTTTTTATAAAGAATAAATATAGATTTATAAAGTTATGCACAAGCTTTATAAAAACACTCCTTTTCCAGAGTAATATAATAATAGGTGTTTATATGTACAAAAATCAGACAATTGCATTAGTAATTCCAGCGTATAATGAAGAAAAACTGATCAAACCAACATTGCAGCATGTGCCTGAAAGTGTTGATAAGATTTATGTAGTTGATGATGCTTCAACAGATTGTATGGCAGATGTAGTTAAGACTTTTATGAAGAAAGATAAGAGAATTACATTGTTGCAGCATCGTAAAAATAAGGGTGTTGGTCAAGGAATTATTACAGGCTATCAACAGGCAATCAAAGATAATTATGATATTACTGTTGTTATTGGCGGTGATCATCAGATGGATCTTAAAGACTTGCCAAACTTTCTTGATCCGATTATTGCAGGAGAAGCTGATTATACCAAAGGCAATAGGTTTCTTTATGCAGAAGGAATTCCTGATGTAATGCCATTTGCCAGGCAGTTTGGAAATTCTATATTATCATTAATGACTAAATTAGCTTCAGGATATTACCAATTGTTTGATGCTATGGACGGGTATACTGCAATCAATCGAAAGGCATTGCTTACAGTAAATTGGAAAAAAGCATGGAAAGGCTATGGTTATCCAGCAGATTTCTTAATAAGGATGAATGCTTATGGATTAAAAGTAAAGGATGTTCCTAGAAAAGCAATTTATTTGTCTGGTGAGAGACAATCACAGATAAAAATAATCAAGTATATGATTAAAGTTACTCCTATGATGATTCGAGGATTTTTTTGGAGATTGTGGACTAAAAATATCTTAAGAGACTTTCATCCTCTTGTTTTCTTTTATGTAATGGGTTTAGTTGTGTTTCCAATAGGGCTTGCAATAGGATTATGGATATTGTCAAGGCTATTAATGTCAAGAGGATTGTCAATCAATTGGGTAATTTTATGTGCTTTGCTTATCATTACAGGATTCCAATCATTGTTATTTGCAATGTTTTTTGATATGGAACAATCAAAATAATTTTTTGCTATGCAAAAAATTATTTTGAGTGAAAGGAAGCGAGGGACTAAGAAATAAATAATAGGGTATAATAATAGGGCATAAGGTATATATGTGTAATAGAACATAAAGTATATGTGTGATGGACAATGACTGTAGAAAATAATAATAAAGAGGTTAAACAAAAATTGAAAATAATTACTGTTGCAGGAGCACGACCAAATTTTATGAAAGTTGCTCCTTTTTTGAAGGCTTTAGAAAAAGCAAATGAATCATCAACTAATTGTGCTATTATTTCTATGCTTGTACATACTGGACAGCATTATGATATAAATATGTCAGATGTTTTCTTTAAAAATCTCCAGATAAAACAGCCAGAATATCATCTTGGTATTGGCGGCGCTGCTGTAGGAAGTATTGTTGAGCAGACAGCAAGGATTATGGTTGAGTTTGAAAAAGTATTGGTAAAAGAAAAGCCTGATCTTGTTGTTGTTGTTGGAGATGTAACGTCTACAATTTCTTGTGCGTTAACTTCTGCAAGATATGGTGTGAAAGTAGCTCATATTGAAGCTGGATTGAGAAGTTTTGACAGGACAATGCCAGAAGAAATTAATAGAATATTAACAGATCAAATTTCAGAGCTCTTGTTTGTTACTGAAGAATCAGGTGTTAAAAACTTAAAAAATGAAGGTATTTCTGATAATAAAATATTTCTTGTTGGAAATCTTATGATTGACAGCTTGGTGCAATTTAAGGAAGTAGCAGCAAAGTCTACAATTCTGCAAGAGCTCGGTTTAGAAAAAGAAAAATATATTGCAGCAACTCTGCATAGGCCAAGCAGTGTTGATGATAAACAAACATTTGCTAACTTGCTTGATGCATTTGAAAAAATCCAGACGAAAATGAAGATTGTATTGCCATTGCATCCAAGAAGCAGAAAAAAATTGCAGGAGTTTGGATTGCAGTCAAAAGTTGAGAATATGAAAAATCTCTTGATTGTTGAGCCAATAGGATATTTTGATTTCCTTAGATTAATGATGGATGCTAAGCTTGTTATTACAGATTCAGGTGGAATACAAGAAGAAACAACTTTTCTTGGAATACCCTGTTTAACAACAAGAAATAATACAGAACGGCCATCGACAATTGAGTTAGGCACTAATGTTTTAGTTGGATTGGATAAGAATAAGCTTGTTGATGAAGCATTGAAAGTTTTGTCAGGAAATGCTAAAAAAGGTGTTGTACCTCCTTTATGGGATGGAAAGGCAGCTGAAAGAGCTGTTAAGATTATAGTTGAATATTTGAAAATAAGATCATAGCTGAAAGCTTAGGATGATATTATGGTACGGCAGATAGAGCAATTAGGAAATTCTGACAAATGGATTAATCGATTTTTGTGGAAAGGATTATGGATACTCTTATTGCCTATTGCGTTACTTTATTTATTTCTATTATTCTCAATTGGATTCAAAAGTGCAGGTTTTACTCTCTTATCTTTCATATGTACAACAATTCTCTTTTTTCTACCTGCATATTTGACTACATTGTTCTTTTCCGGAACAATATTATTAAGAATAGTGTTAATGTTTGCATTTGCTCCAATCTATTTGTATATAACTTTCTTTTTGTTTGATCAATTTTTTAGAATCACTAAGGTAACTATAATTGTTGCTTATCTAATATATATCTTTGTGCTGTTATTTGGAGCTTTTTTTGCAAAGAAAAAACTCTTTCCTGATGGTGCAGTTTTATTTCTCTCTGATTTTAGTTTACGATTGAGCAAACAAAAGCTGATAAAAATACTATTTTTTCTAAGTCTTGTGCTGATATTGTGGATTGCTGTTGTTCTGCCATATTTTACACAAGATAATCTTCATTTTATGGTCTCAGCAGATATTGCAGAGCATATAAAAGAAACAGGACATTATCCTTTTGTTACAGGAATTCATAATAGTGTTTGGGTTGTTTATTATCCGCCATTAGTGCCTTATGTGATGTCTTTTATTAATTTATTTCAGCTGTCTGAGGCAAGCATTCTTGTACTTCATTCCTTGTTGCCTTTGCTTTATTTTATTGCATTTTTATTGTTGTTGTATTATTATTGTAAAGAACATAAACTAGGGGTAATGGTTTTTTATTTTGTTTTCTTCTTATTGGTTTCATCAACTGTAATTACAAGAATATTTGTTTCACAAATAACAAATGATATATTTACATTATTCTTTACAATGTTATTGTTATATTTCTTTAGTTCTAAAGATTTATTTAATCTAACAGAAAATAAATTCTATCTGTTGATATTATTTATAGGATTTAGTTTTTTGATAAGATCCTATCTAGGAATAGCTGCAGTATTATTATTCTTAATAATCTTGTTTTTTCGTTGGGATGATTTTTCTATTTTCTTCAAAAATCATTCTTTTGAGATGATATGTGCTTGTGTTTTAGCTTTGTTTTTTGCTGCAAGCTGGTATGGGCATGTGTATTATACAACAGGCAATCCTTTTTATTCAATTCCAAGTAATTTTTTTAAAGTTCAATATGATGAAAATCCAGCTCTCCAAAAAGAGATTGCATTATTGGCTGAGAAATCATTGCAGTTAACATGGCATGGGAGCATCTCTGAGAAAATAAATGGAATATTTTTTTCAAAGCTGTCTTTTGAATCTTTTCAGAGTTTTACAAAATCTTTTTTTATTTCAATGTCAAATATTGCTGCAAATCCTTTTAGTCTGCTTATTATCTTATTATTGCTTTTGTTCTTATTTGTACCATCTGTGCAAAGGAAGAATCATAGGCAATTATTTACAATAAATATTATCTTTTTTGTGCTGATATTCTTATTGTGGTTGTTTGTTAATAATTCATTGCAAAGCCCAAAATTCTTTTATCTGGCTGTGCCTAGCGTATATATATTTGCAGCATTTGGATTGTTTTTATTTCTGCAGAAGATCAATGCTGTGAAAATGTATCAGATTATAATTATATGTCTGTTTGCAGTGTTTCTAATCAATCTTGTTTATCTAGGCCTTGGTAGTCTACAACAGGATTTTTCTATATTAAAAAATCCATTTGCTTCGCAGGAAAAAGCTGCAGAGATTGAATTTAAAGAGATTCCTCTTTTTGCATCGTATATTGAATTGCAGCAAGGAGAGCAGATATTATTTTTATCAAGAGCAGAGACAACAGCAGCAGTTGCTTATTTCTTAGATGAGAAAGAGCAAATAAACAGCGAAGATAATAATAATAATAGAGAATATCTCTGGGAGTATTTATGGTATGATTCTGAAAAGGCAGTGCAGTTGCATGGGGCAAAAACAAAGGATGCAGTCATGCAGTTTTTGCTTGATAATAATGTTAAGTACATAATAATTGCAAAAGAAAGGCTTGCTTCAGAAGTGGCAGTGTATAAAGATGCAGAGCATCCTCAACTGCTTTCTGCTCTGCTTATTGCAGAAGATAAATCATTCAAGAAAGCTACAGAGACTTCTCAATTGAATTATGGTGGTATTGGGAAGAATCTGGTGCTGTATGAAGTTATTTATAGCTGAAGTGAAAAAAAGTTAAATAATCTCTCTTAGATTCTTTATTCCTTCATCCTTAACAATCTATATTTTGCAGAAAACTTGATCAGCTTTAAGATGAACTTCGGTGCTTCTCTTGCCAAGTTTATCTTGCTTTCTCCATGAATTCTGTCTTTAAAAGTAACTGGAATCTCAATTATCTTGTAACCTTTTACTTTTGTTAATATAATCATCTCAAGTAAAATTGAGTTTGTGTTTTCTCTAGTTTTGATATTTTTCCATGCGTTTCTTGTAATAGCACGAAAATTTGCGGTGAAATCAGAAATATTAATGCCAGAAAGAAATTTGTTCATCTTATTTCCAAATCTGCTGATAAACCATTTTACATAAATCCTGAACTTCTTTTTTTCATAGTTCTTGTCTGTTCCATGTCTTCCGCCTATTACAAGATCATAGCCTTCGTTTATCTTCTCTATAAATCTGAGAATATCTTTTGTGTCAAATGATAGGTCTGAATCCATTGAAATAATAATGTCATTCTTTGCTCTATTGTACCCTTCTCTTAATGCAGCGCCAATGCCTTCTTTTTTCTTTCTGAGAATAACTTTGACATTTCTGTAGCGTTTATTCATCTCTTCTGCTGCTGCTGCTGTTCCATCAGGAGATGAGTCATCTACTACAATTATCTCAAATCCATATTTGTTCTTCAGAAGCAAGTTTTCTATCTCTGGAATTAGAATTTCAATGTTTTTATTTTCGTTGTATGTAGGAAGAACTATTGAGATAGACTTAGAAGGTTTCTTGCTGCTTGTTTGTTTTGTTGTTTCCATTAATTTTTATAAGAATCTCTAATGTTTTTTAAATGTTACCATAATTGTTATAAACTAGCATTTCTTTATCATAGTAATGCAAGAAGAAAATAATTTGTTATCAAAGAATAAACTAGAAAAGAAAGTTCAGTCATCAGTAAGTATTATAGGGAAAGGAACTGTTTGGTTAACACTGAATCAGTTCATCTTTCTTTTTACTAGTTATATCACTTATGTTTACTTAGCTAGAAAATTAGGCGCTGAACTTTTTGGTGTGTATGGTGTTGTTATTTCTCTTGTTACTGTTGTGAGTATGGTATTAATAACAGGAACACAACAAGTTGTGGCAAAATTTGTAAGCGAGAATCCAGCACATGCAGAATTTATTAAAAGGAAAGCATTAAAGCTGCAACTTTTATTTTCTGGAAGTATTACAATAATCTATTTTTTACTCTCTTCTGCCACTGCATATCTTTTACACGATAAGAGTTTGATACCTTTTCTTCAATTGTCAGCGTTAATTATCTTATTTCACTCTTTGTTTTCAGTATTTATGGGTTATTTTAATGGATTAAAATTGTTTAAACAGCAAGCATTGTTTACAGCGACATATCATATCGTTAGAATGATATTGACAGTTATATTTGTTATGTTAGGCTATAAAGTATTTGGTGCAATTGGAGCTTTTGTGCTGTCTTCAATACTGTTTTTTGCAGCTTGCTTATTGTTTGTTGGATTTAATAAAATTGAAACTGAAAAGAATAATGCTACAATACAAAAAAGCGAAGCAGTGATACAGAAAGAAATTGTCACAACAAAACGTTTTATCTCTTTTTCTATTCCTATAATGCTGTATATTGTAGTTATTTATTTATTGATGAATATTGACTTGTTTTTCTTAAAATCATTGTCTGGAGCTGCAACTGCTAATCTTTATGCGGGATATTATACTGCTGTACAAACAATTGCAAGAATCCCCTATTTTGTTGTTGCGGCATTGCCTGTTGTGTTGTTTCCATTAGTGTCAAGCAGCAGCTTTGCGAAGAATGTCGAGAAGACTAAATATTATATTAAGCGAGGATTGCGATATACATTGCTTTTATTGCTGCCATTGACTGCTGCGATTGCTGCAACAGCAAAAGAGCTTTTGATACTGCTTTATTCTGCTGAATATGTTGTTGGTGCAAAAGCATTGTTTGTTTTGGTTATAGGAATGATGTTTTTAGGGATATTTACTTTGTTTACTACTTATATCTCAGGTTCAAACAAACCAAAGATGTCATTTTACTTAGCTTGTATCACACTTATTCTTGCAGTTCTGCTGAATTACTTTTTAGTTCAAAAATATAGCATGATTGGTGCTGCGGTTGCGACGGCAATTGCATTGTTTTTAGGTGTGATCATCATAGTTGTGTATGTTTATAGAGAATATGGAGTTTTGCTAGAGCTAGATTCATTTTTGCGAATATGTTATGCAACAGTTATTATGTATATTGCTGCATCTCTTGTGCATTTTACAGGATATATGTTGCTTGTTGAGTATCTTATTCTTGGAGTTGTTTATCTGCTAGTGCTGTACTTAAGCAAAGAGATAAATGAGGAAGATGTTGGATTTGTTAAGAGATTGATTGGGTGGATGTAAGTCTTAGAATTTTTCATTTGTTTATAAATCTTTTCTTTAGAACCTACTACTAAGTGATTACTCATTCACTTTTCCTAACAATCCTTTATCTTCATCAATATACAATCTATGCCATAGCTCTAATGTCAGTAGGCACCAAATCTCTTGTTTCCTGTTTTTTATACCTAAAGTATTTTGATTTAAAATCTTTTTAATATAATTGCGATTAAAGTATCCACGATTTATTGTTCTATCATCAAGTAAAATCTTGTAGATATAATTCTTTAACTTACCTTTGAACCATTTGTCCAATGGAACAGGAAAGCCTTGCTTTTTGTGGTCTAAAACTTTTCTCGGCAGTTCTTTTTCCATTGCTTTTCTGATTATATATTTTGGAGTCATATCTCTCATCTTGAATTTTATTGGAATACCTGCTGCAAATTCTACGATTGTGTGATCTAATATAGGTACTCTGCCCTCTAAAGAATTTGCCATATCCATCTTATCTTCTAATAATAAAAGCATAGGAAGATATGTTTTGACGTCTAAATACATGAACAAGTCAAATTTGTTCTTTGCAGTTGATTTCTTTGTTAGAAAATCAATGTATTCATAACAGTTGTAATTTTCAGTTTGTTCTGAGAATTCTTTTTTGAAGAGTTCTTTCTTTTCTTTTGTGTTGAAAAAACTGATTTTTGCTGTTCTTTGCATGCCTTCATTCCATAAAGTATAACCATAATAGCCCAAAAATCGCTTGAAGCCAACAATGTTAATTGCTTTGAAAATATGTTTTATTATTCTGAATGGAGATGCTTTTAATAAGAAAAAATCTTTAATCTCTTTGTTGATGTACAATGGCATATTGTATGGATAACCACATAATATTTCATCTCCGCCATGACCTGTGAGAACAACTTTAATTGTTTCAGCAGCTTCTTTTGCGACAAAATAAATTGGGAATGCTCCGCTTGGTGTTCGTGGTTCATCTAAGTGCCAGACGATTTTCATGAGTGTGTTTTCTAAGTCATCTTCTCTTGGGAATATCTCATGATAAATTGTATTGTTTTTCTCAGCAACTGCTTTGGCAAACTCACGTTCATCAAATCTGCCTCCTTCTTGTTTGAATGCTCCTGTAAATGTGTTTAATTTTTCATTGTTTCTTGCTTTCCATCGTGCAGCTAATGTTGTGATAGTGCTTGAATCAATGCCTCCAGAAAGATAGCAGCCAAGTGGAACATCACTCATCAACTGCATATTTACAGATCTGTCCAATAATTGTCTGAATTCATCGATATATTCTTTTTCGGTTTTGTTTCTGCTGTAATTAAATTGAAGATCCCAATATTCTCTGATCAAAACAGTGTTGTTCTCAACTATGATATAATGTCCTGGAAGCAGAAGCTTAATATTTTCAATGAATGTTTTGTCTCCGAATACGTTTTGGATTGTCATATAATCAACAATTGCTTTTTTGTTGACTATTCTTGGGATAGATTTGTCCTCTAATATTGATTTTAATTCACTTGAAAAAATAAACTTTTTCTCATCACAATAATAATACAATGGTTTAATACCAAGTCTGTCTCTTGCTAGAAAAAGTTTATTTTTTATTTTATCCAAAATTGCGAAAGCGAACATTCCGTTTAAGAAAGATAAACATTTCTCACCATATTCTTTGTAAGCATGGAGTACAACTTCTGTATCAGTTTTAGTGTAGAATTTGTGGCCTTTTTCTATCAGATCTTCTCTGAGATGTTTGTAATTATATATTTCTCCATTAAATGTTATCCAATAATTGCTATCTTTTGTGTGCAGAATTGGCTGCTGCTGTTCTTTTGTATCTATGATTGTCAATCGTCGATAGCCTAAACCAATATTATTTGTTATATGTATTCCTTGATTATCATGGCCGCGATGCTGGATGATAGCTGTCATCTTTTCTAAGAGAGCTTTGTCTACTTTTTTCTTGTCGAAGTTGTAGATACCTGTAATACCGCACATAATTATTTAGAATGAAGATGGGTTTATATTCTTTGTGAAGGCTAGTTGAATCTCTAAACAATTCTTCAATAACAACTTGCAATCGCAACATACATCCATGCCTGATTCCAGCGAAAAAAGACTGAATTGTTCACTTTTCCATTCTCAAAGTATTTGTAATAGAATTCATCTTTTCCATTGCTCATCTTCTCTATTGCAAACTGCAGAATGTTTTGCGCGAATTCTTTTTCTCCGGCAATCTGCATTGTGATAATTGCCTGCGCTACGTCGTGACAATCGATAGGATATGTTTTTTCTGGCGACCATTTTGGAAGATAGCCGTCGAATAAATTTTTCTTATAAAAAGCAAGACCTCGTTGAATTGCATCTTTGATAATATCTTTCTGTAGATTGTTTGATTTGCATTTTGTTAATATTTCATGAGCAATAGTTAATGCTTCTAAGATATAGCCAGTATGCCGATTGTCGACTTTATTTTCTTTAGTAGGCTCAGCATCAACAATGTATTTCCAGCTGCCGTCTTTCTCTTGGTGGTTTAAAGTAAACAAAACTGCTTTTTTTCCAATATCTAACAATTCTTTATTTTTGAAATATGTTCCATATCGTAATAGAAAAGCAGCTGCTATTGCATTGCCAGAGATTGCTTTGTGCTTGTCAATATGAGAATAATAAAAGCAGATGCCATCTTTGCCTTCATAATATTTATTATCTAACAAAAGAAACTCAATTGCGCTTTTTATTATTATTCTAATCTCTTTTTGTATCTTGATTGTTTCTTTTGTTTTTTTTTCATTATCCTGAATAATATAATAATCAAGCAATCCATGCAGAATTGGAGAAGTTACACAGGTTAAAGCAGTATTTGCCGGATACCTTGGAGACTGCCCCCAGCTAAAAGGCCAGCCCCAGCAAAAGTTTTGAAAATCGTGGCTTTTTGTTTGCTTTAATAAAAGAATAAGCGAGTTGTTTTCTTTGAGAATCTCAGCTTTTATTTGTTTGTCGCTTATTTTTTTATATAGCAGACAATTGCCTGCGATGATCAAGCCAAACGCTTTTGGATAGTAAATCTTTGGCAGACTTGAGAAAGCTTTGTTTGGAATCAACACGTGAAATGGCTTTAAGGTCTTTCTAATAACTGAGAGAAATGGAATGTTTCTGCTAAATAGTTTCTCATCTAATTGAAACGGATCAATTCCCTTGTATTCATTAGTCTTGAACCATCGGCGGAGATTAAGTGCTATTGTGTAAAGTTCGTCTTTTGAATATTGATGCTCCATTGAATTTAATAAAATATTAGAAGTATAAAAGAGTTGTGAAAATAAGATGATACTGAGAACTCATCAATCAGCTATAATCTCTATCTAACCAATTCCTTCAATAATTTCTTTGTCATTAATGGATAATCGCGCAAACGTGTTTGTTTTAGTTTTGCTGCAATTAATTTAATGTTGCCAGAAGATAATATCTTTTTTATGTAAACCCCATAAATCTGTTCTAAGCCTTCAACTGCTGCTTTTTCTGTTTCTTCAGGTAATTTTATTATTATTTTTGGTTTTAATTTTGCTAATGTTACATACTGCGACCAATCTTTTGTTTTCAGCAGACCTTCTTTGTCACACATGCGGTATAATTCTGTGCCAGGATATGGCTGGACAACAGTTATGCAGGATTCTTCTTTAATCAGAGAGCGTGCTAAATCGACTGTTTTTTGGATTGACTCTTTTGTCTCAAATGGAAATCCTATCAAAAAATTAACCCTTGGATTGATGCCTACTTTTTTTGTTAACTCTACTTTTTCTATCCCTTGTTTTACAGTAGTTGCTTTTTTCAGCCTCTTGAGGATTTCATCGTCTCCTGATTCAATGCCGTAATCAACCCATCTGCAGCCAGCATCATACATTTTTTTCAATAATTCTTCATCTACAATATTAATTCTAGCGTAACATCCCCAGGTAATATCTAACTTAGCATCAATAAAGCCCTGGCAAAGTTTCATTACAGCATCTTTGCTGATAGTCAATGTTGGGTCCATTATCCCAAAGTTCTTTACTCCATATTTTTCTTGGAGCATTTTAATTTCTTTGATCATATTTTCTGGGCTTCTTGTACGATGCTTATAACCATATAAAACATGAGGTGAACAAAAAATACATTGAAATGGGCAGCCTCTTCCAAAAATAATCTGGCCTTCAGGAGGAGAAATTGGCCTGGATTGATATTTCTTCATAGGTAATAATTCTCTGTCTGGAATTGGAAGAATGTCTAAGTTTTGTATCATTTGTCTTGGAATTGTTTTAAAAAATTTTCCTTCTTTTCTGAATGCTAAACCTTGTATATTTTGGAGTTGTTCATCATCTGCGTTAAATCCTTTATATGAAATCAAATCTTTTTGTGCAAATTCTAATAATGTTAATTCAGGCTCTGCCATGATAACAAAATCTAAACCTTTAATCTCCTGCAATGTTTGCTCTGGCAAAGCAGCTGCATGAAAACCATAGGCAAATGTTGGGATGTTCAGCTGCTGCTTAACTGCATTAATTGCATCTCTTACATCATTCATCATTGCTGTAGCAGATGTGAACATGTCTAATGATGTTGTAAAACCAGCGATGCTAACTTTCTCATTCTTGAGTCTTTCAATAACATCATTTATTGTGAGATCTTCAATGACCGCATCAATAAGAATAACTTCTATCTTGTTTTCTTTCAGATAAGTTCCAAGATATGCCATATCTAATGGATAATATTCTCTGATGTAATGTTTTATCTGCGCATCCTTGATTGGTGCTTTGATGATTGCTATCTTCATAAAAAACTTCACTCCGTTCGTTTTTTATTAGTTATTAACTAATTATTGTTTCATACGCTTGTGATAGATTATCAACTTGTTTTTCCCAATTATACTTTTCTTCAACAATTTTTCTGCCGTTTTTTCCCATTAATTTCGTTAATTCTGAATTTCTTATAAAGTTATCTATTTTCTCTGCAATATCTTTTGGACTGCTTGGATCGACTACAAAACCGCAGTTTCCTTCTTTGACAACTTTCTCCATTTCTGGAAGATTGCTGACAAGCAATGGAATATTTCCTGCAAGATATTCAAATATTTTGTTTGGATTTCCGAATTTGTTGTTGAAAGACGGCAGAAGCAAGTTAACACCAATGTCACTTGCAAGAATATAATTTGGAATGTCATCATAAGGAACATGGCCAAGAATATATACATCATCTGCATTGCTTTGTTTTGCTATTTGCCTTAATTCCTCAATGTATGGTCCTTCGCCGACGATAAGAATGATGCAATCAGTTTTCATGTATTTTTTTGCTTCAATCAAATATTGCAAACCACGAATCTTTTTTACAATCCCTTCGTAGAGTACAATTGGTTTATCTTGTCTGCTATTCTGTCTTTCTTTTTTTACTTTTCTTATATTGTGTTTCTCTAACAATTCTTCTGCTTTTTTTTTGTCAGCCAATGCATCAAACCATGCAAGATCAATGCAATTAGAGACAATGAAGATTGGTTTTTTGTATTTCTTTAGCTGCTCAGCAATTGCATCATTTGTTGTGACAATTGCAGTTACTGGCATGGTTAGAAGTCTTTCTGCAATGGTGCCGAAGTAATACATAAGTTTTGATGAATCTCTTAAAACACTAGGGTAATGTTCATGTGAATCATAAATCAATGGCGTCCATCTGAAAAGCTTGATTGCTGCAGCAATATGGAGCGTGTTTAAATCATGCGCATGTAAAATGTCAAATTTCTTTTTTATTCCTTGAAAAATTGCATTGCAGGTGTAAAAAAATATGTAAAGGGATAAGAAAAAAATCTGTAACAGCTTAGGCATTTGATCATAATTATTTGGAAGTTGCGGACCAAGGTGTTTAACTGAGAATTCTTTGTAATCTTCTTTTGCATAATTTCCTTTGTATTTCCATGCATGGATTGTTACTGAATAGCCGCGTTTGCCTAAGCTTTTTGCTTCTTTTAACACTCTTGGATCTGGGTTAAAATCTTTCAAAAGCAGCATAAGGATTGATTTCATAAAAATTTCTCACAAACATAATGAATCTGCTCTTCTGTCATCTCTGGATACATAGGCAATGAAAGAATCTGTTTTGCATATTGCTCTGATATTGGAAATGTGCCTTCTGGAATGTTTAAATGCTTGTATGCTCTTTGCTGGTGCAATGGGATAGGATAATGAATCTGTGTTGCTATTCCTTGTTTCTTTAGAATTTCCATTATTTCTTCTCTATTCTTGTTTAAAATGCGGATAACATAGAGGTGATAAATATGTTTGTTAAAAGAAGATTCAATTGGTGTTACAATCCCTTTAACATCTGCTAATAATTTGTTGTATAAAGCAGCATTTTTTCTTCTCATGCTGTTCCAACTATCAAGATATTTTAATTTAATACTCAAAATTGCTGTTTGGAGAGCGTCAATTCTTTCATTATATCCTTCCAATGAATGCTCATATTTTTCGCCAGGCAACCGTCCATGATTTCTATATGCATTTACTAGTTCTGCAATTTTTTCATTGTTTGTTACAACTGCTCCAGCGTCACCATAAGCGCCAAGGTTTTTTCCTGGATAAAATGAGAAGCAGGCAATATCTGCAATTGGAACTCTTTTTCCGTGATGTTCAGCACCATGTGCTTGTGCTGCATCCTCAATGATAAGGAGATGATGTTTATCAGCGATTTCTTTCAATGCTTTGATATTAGCACATTGTCCATATAAATGTACTGGAAGAATTGCTTTTGTTTTTGATGTTATTGCTTTTTCTACTTCTGTTGGATTTATAGTGTAGGTTTCAGGATCACAATCGACAAGCTTTATCTTTGCACCAGTCTGCGAAATTGCTTCTGTTGTTGCAATGAATGTGTTTGCTGCAGTGATAACTTCATCACCTTGTCTTATACCTGCTGCTTTTAATGCTAAGTACAATGCAGATGTGCCTGAGCTTACACCAGAGCAGAATCTTGCTCCACAAAATTGTGCAAATTCTTTTTCAAAGCTTGCTACATTCTGTCCCATGATGAAATCTGTATTGCTGACTACTTCGCTTATTTTTGCATCAATTTCTTGTTTTATCTGATTATATTGTGCTTTTAAGTCAACAAATGGAATATTCATAAAAAATTCCTCCATTTATCTCAACTCAAGATCTGTCCTTATTTTTGCAGATTCAATCGCTAATTCACAAATTTTGGTAGTATAATATTCTTCTTCTCCAATGTTTATTATCTTTTTAATCTCTTCTTTGATATCTTGGTTCTGCTCTTTATAATTCTGGGCACAATCAATAAAATGAGTAAGCTGCGCTTTTAATGGCTCGTTTTTTCTGATTTCTATATTTTTTTCTTTTTCAGCCAATACCAGCTTTTCAGTAATCTCCAAAGGATATCTTATCATGATCTGCTCGAGAAAATCAATGTATACTTTTTCTTTTGCAGCAATCACCCACATATCTCTTTTCTTTAAAGGATGGCAGCAGCTTACTTCTAAGTCAGCATAAAAATTTCCGTAATCTAACAAAATATTTGCGCAGTCTTCATGTATATTATTCAAATAAGTTGTTTTTTTGCAATAGACTCGCTTTGGCCGTTCTTCTAATGTAAAGTTTAGAATGTCAATTAAGTGGATACCTAGATTAAAGATGACACCAGAATCTTTTCGAGGCGGTTTGCTTGAGTGCGTGTATCGTGCAGTGATGTATTGTATTTTTCCAGTCTCTCCTGATTTAAGCAGTCTTTTTAATTCAATCACTGCTGGATTAAATCTAAATAAATAGCCAACAGAAAGCACAAGCTTTTTTTCCTTTGCGATCTGAACGAGTTCTTTTGCCTGCTTTGAATCTAATGTAATTGGTTTTTCTACAAGTACATGTTTGTTGCTGTTCAAACACTCTTTTACAATGCTATAATGCATGTCAGTTGGAACAACAACAGAAACAGCATCTACCTCTGCGAGCATGTCTTTATAGTTCTTGAAGTATTTTATCTTATGTTCGTCAGCAATACTTTTCTTGTTCTCATCAAGATCAGCTAATCCAACTAATTCGCATAGTTTTTCTCTTTCTAATTGTTTGTAAATCCTTAGGTGATTAATTCCCCATTTTCCAGTACCAATAACTCCAATTTTGATCATGAAGAAGGAGAGTTCAGGTCGATTTAAATAATTATTCCTTTTTCTTCCATTGAATATACAAACGTAATGAACATTTTATTGTCATTAAATAAAAAAGGTAAAATTAAAAAAAAGCAATCACTTTTTAAATAACTCTTTATTCTCTCTATTAAATAATTTACAATATTAATTTTATAATATTAATTAATGGTGAACTTATGGCAGATTATTGGACTGTGTTGCTTTTTTTTGTCTATAGCTTTGGATTTGGATATACTATACTAGATATACTGAAGATAAAAGAAGATGAACATTTCTTAACAAGAAATATAGTGCGTATTGGAATAGGATTGTCAATAATTCCAATTCTGGGTGTTTTTCTGAATATATTATATGTTCCTTTGTCATGGATTGTATTCTTGCTGCTAAGCATTGCTTACCCTGTTGTAAAATTGATATTATATTTTCATAAACATAATTATAATCTGCCAATGCCTGATTCTCATGTTAATTTTCTAAAAGTCAGCAAGAAGACATTGTTTATTATTGCTATTATCCTTTTAATGCTGGTTCAATTCTATATCATGCATAAAGGCGCTTTTGGTTATTCTTGGTTAGAAGATGGTGATCCTTGGCATCATGCCGTTACAACAAAATATTTTGCAGAGCAATTATCAACATCAAGACCGGCTGAAATAGGGCAGTTTGTGAATTATGTTGAGCCTTATCCTCCAGGATATGATTTGTTGATGTCAGTATTATATCAAACCTCTCAGCAGATGATGTGGACATTAAAATATTTCAACGTTTTGCTTCTCGCGCTTGCAGTGCTGTTCTTTGGAATTATGGCATATGAATTCACTAAATCTTATACAAAATCATTGTTTGCAACATTCTTGTTAGTAGCTATCCCTTCATTTCTTGGACATTTTATATGGTCTGAAACATTGGCGGTTGTGGCTTTTTTCCCTGCATTTTATTGTATAAGAAAATTGTTGGATGCAAATGAACAAGATTTGTTTATCAATAAATATGCTAGATATCTGCAAAAGTTTTGGATAACTAATAAATGGATGATTCCAGCTATATTGATAACTGCGTCTATTATGGTAACACAACCAATTGCTGCATTTATGTTTGGCGCTTTTATTATGATATATTGGTTTGTTGAATCACTTTACAGCAAGAAATTTGTTAAGACTATTTTTATGATTGCAGTGCTTGGATTATTGCTTTCTGTTGTTTTATACTGGGCTCCTGTAAAAGTGAAGTTTGATATTTTTGGATCCAGTGAGAAAACACAGACAACTTCAAAGTTTACAGAATTAAAATGGAAGATTCCAGGATCTGCTGATAAGATTTATACATTTAATGATTTTTTTATAACAAAATCATATAATATGATCAATCAACCAATAGGTGTTGGAATTTTTGTCTGCATACTCTTTTTTGTTTTTGCTGCGTCGTTATTGTTTACATTTAAAACATCTTTTGGAAAAGAAAATAAATGGCTATTGATTGTCTTGTTGTGGTTTTTGTTTGGGTTATTAGCTGTAAATGGAAGAAGATTGCCTGCGTATATATTACCATTTAGGATGTGGCCATTTATGGTAATAGGATTGGTGTTTTTAGCAACAGAAGGATTATGGTTCTTGCTGAAGATATTCCAGCGTTATCAATTAGCTCGTGTCATAATATTTACAGTTTTTTTTGTTGGAATTATTCTAACTTCAGGATATCATAAATATACTGTAAATACAGCAATCTGGCCGTTTAATAATTTCTTTATGTCGTATGAAGAAGCAAATGCATATACGTGGTTGTATAGTTTACCAAGGGATACAACTGTGTTTGAGTTTTGTTCTCCTAATGCAGATACTCGTGTTATGGCATATGATAAATTAGCATTTTCTTGGGATAAAGATGTGTTGGAGTTCAGGAAAAAAGAAAAAATTATGAACCATACAAATGAAGAGCTGTATTCATTCTTAAAACAGAAAAAGTTTGATTATTTCATTATCGACGGATACTGCATTTTTCATCAGGGTGTAAATGCAACAAACGTAAGATTAATGGAAATTGGAAATGATCCATCTAAATTTCAATTAATTTACAAATCAGATAAAGTTGGAGTTCCGTTTGTGTTTAAAGTTATCTAAAATTGCGAATTTCATTCAGCAATTTTAATACTAACAAGAAATTTATTTATCAACAATTATAGTTTTTGTTTCTCACCCTTTTCTAGGGCTAATTTTCTGACAATCTCCTCTAATCTTTTTGTATTTCTCCTATTTACGTTATAGAGATAGAAAATAACTACTGAAAAGAATGCAAATAAACTAATATTAATAAAATCAAGTGTTCTTTTTATGCTTAATTGCTCCATTATACCATATAAGAAACTAGGATATAATGTCATGAAAATGAAAAATAACCATACTAAAATCCACATGATTAAATCTGTTTTATTAAAATCTTTTCTCTTGAAAAATAAGACTGTCAAGTAAATCATTGCTATACCGAATGCCAATCCCATAAACTGTAGCCATAATAACATTTATTATCACCATTATTAAATTAGTAGTAACTAATTGCTGCAGTATTTCTAATCCTGCTTCTAACTATTTGCTAATAACCTATCCAAACTAATTACACACTCCTACTAATCTTCCACCATACCATCTTTACGACAATTCTTATACCATCAAATACTGTTGTTCCTTTATACTTATCATGGTAGATTGTCTGAATTGGTATTTCTTTATATTTAAGCTTATTCTTTCCGGCACGTGCAATCATCTCTGATTCCATACTGTAATCAAAAGACTGCCAGCGTATCTTTTGATATGCTTGTTTAGTGAAACATCTGTATCCAGATTGTGAATCTCTTACTTGTATGTTGTAGAGCAAGGAAAACATCGTGTTAATAAAAAAATTGCCGAATTTTAAAATTAATGGCATTTCACCAGTTAATTTTCTATAACCAAATATAATGTCTGCATTGTTTTCTTTCAGTACTTTAAGGAAATTTGGAATCTCTTTTGGTTCATGCTGCAAATCAGCATCCATTGCAATTATTATCTCTGCACCTTTTTTTATTGCATAATCGCAGCCTGTCTTTAATGCAGCGCCTTTGCCAAGGTTTATAATATGTCTAATTACTTGCACGCTTTGCTGCTTTGCTATTTCTGTTGTTGAATCTGAACTCCCATCATCAACAACAAGTATATTGTTAAAATATTCTGAATATCTTTTTGTTTCTTCAATTACCTTGCCTATATGTCTTTCTTCGTCTTTTGCAGGAATTATTATCCATACAATGTTTTGTTGTTCCATTTTTTGTTTATTTTCTTATTCAAAAAAAATGGGTTTAATACCCCGCAGCTCTGCTGCGACCCATTTTTAAGAGTAAAAATCCCTTTTTTGTTATTGAATGCCCCGCAGCTTGCTGGACTAAATACTTTTATCTTATCAGTGCAGTTCCAATCTACTTTCCATGTAAATACTTCTCCACCAGAAACTTGTTTTACATAGTCAAAGCTATCAAAACATGCTAATTCATGGCCTGAGTAAAAAAACATCCTATTGAACATGCTGTCAACTAGGTCAGGATGCATAATTAAGCTGTAAAAACTATTTTGTTTTGGAATGATTGAAACTCCAATGCCTTCTCCGTTGTTTGCAATCAATAAATCTGTTTCATAATTCTTC
>JAGVYW010000007.1 GCA_018303075.1 Candidatus Woesearchaeota archaeon
AAATTTAGGTGGCTATTCCAATATGTATTTTTCGCTTTTTACCTTGATTTCATGTGGAAGAACAAGTTGATTCAATCACTTGCTGGATTGGATGGCACTTTCACCCTACTAATTTATAAAGAGGAGCACATTTATACCTAAAAAAGAAGTAAAAATCAGTAAAAGAACAATATTAAGAACTAAAAATTGTGAAAGAATTCACAATTTTTAACTTACAAATAAGAAGTGGGTTCTTAATAGAGAAGAAGACCTGCTTGAATTAAAAAATAAAGTTTGATGTCTTTTTCTTACAAATTCATTACATGAATTTGTGGTATGTATCAATAACAAATGTTGAATACTATTCTTTTACATGATAAATTTATGCAATTTTAACAAAAACTGCATGAATTTATAATGGAGGAATTAATTAAATGGAAATAAAAAATATGAATATAAACAGTAATTTAATGCAGGCAGTAACTGAATTGGGTTATACAGAAGCAACAGGAATTCAAGAAAAATGTATCCCTGAAATATTAGCTGGAAAAGATGTATTTGGGCATTCAAGTACAGGTTCTGGAAAAACAGCAGCATTTGGCTTGCCAATCTTACAGATGATGCAGTTAAATCAAGGTCTGCAAGTATTAATATTGACACCAACACGTGAATTATGTGTGCAAGTAACAGATTCTTTACGAGATTTTGCTAAGTACATGAAATATAAGATTATCAGTATTTATGGCGGGGTAAGCATCCAGAATCAGTTTGAACCAATCAAAACTGCAGATATAGTTGTTGCAACACCGGGAAGGATTCTTGATCATCTTGAAAGAAGAACAATAAATCTTAATAATATTAGATACTTTGTATTAGATGAAGCTGACAAAATGTTTGAAATGGGTTTTGTTGAAGACGTTGAAAAGATCATAAGGCATATTCCAAAAAAACGGCAAACATTGTTGTTTTCAGCAACATTACCACAAACTGTAATGCATATTGTGAGAAGGCATATGATTGATCCTATTACAATCAAAAGTGATTTGTATATTGATAAAAGCTTGATGAAACAAGTATATTATGATATTCAGCCGCAAGAGAAATTCTCACTGCTTACACATCTATTGCGCAATGATACTTCTGGATTAGCACTTGTATTTTGTGCAACAAGAAGAGAGACAAACAATGTTTCTCGAAATCTAAAATTTCAAAAGATAAATGCTTTGTCTATACATGGCGGATTAACGCAAAACAAAAGGCTGTATGCATTAAATGCATTGAAAAATAATCACATAAATGTATTGGTTGCAACAGATGTAGCTGCGCGTGGGTTGGATATCAAAAATGTTTCGCATGTCTACAATTATGATGTTCCAAAAACACCAGAAGAGTATATACACAGAATCGGAAGAACTGCTCGTGCTGGAGAAGAAGGAAATGCAGTTACATTATTGACTGAATATGACCATGACAATTTTGGAAGAATTCTGCGCGATCGTACATTGCATATTGAAAAAACAGAAGTTCCTCAATTTGAGAAAGTATTCTTTAAGAAACAAGAATTGCAGACTAATGATGGTCATTATGGCAAGAGAGGATTTCATGAACGAAGAAATGGTTCATCTGGTGGAATCTACGGAAGATCAAGAAATCACCAATCAGGAGAAAGATCAAGCTATGGTCAATCGTCTGGTGGATTCCAACGATCATCTTCAGGATTCAGAGGAAGATCACATATAAGAAGCGCAGGAAGTTCTGGTTCTTGGAGAAGATAAATTATTTTTATTTTTTTATTATCTTTATATTATTAAATTCCTACTTACTGCGTACCAAACATCTCTTTTATCTGTCTTAAATCACTGATCTCATCAACTCTTCTGTCCTCTCGCAATCGTACAACTCTTGGAAATCTTAATGCAAATCCAGAAGAATAACTTGGTGAAACTTGGATCTCTTCAAAATTAACTTCAATGACAATCTTTGGTTTTACTCGTGCAACTTTTCCTTTTTCAGAGATGATTAATTGTTTCAATAATTCTGTCATCTGCTGGAATGTAACTCCTTCTCCTTCTAATTCCTTAAACCCAGTGCCTACTTTGCCAATCTCTAAAAAATCTCCGTTTTCATCAATGCATGCTAATGTAAAGCTTGTTAACCAACTTGTTCTTTTGCCTTCTCCCCATTCTGCTCCAGTTATTACTAAATCTAAACTTTCCATAACTGGCTTTATTTTAACACCGAATCCTACACGAGAGCCTGGTTTGTAGATGCCATCTAAATTCTTTCCCATGATTCCTTCTTCTCCTGCATCAAGAGCTTTGTGATAGAATTTTGTCGCTTCTTCTTCATTATCAGTCACAATTATTTGAGATAATACTATTGCTCTTGCTTTTGGTTCAATTATCTTGTTAAGTAAAGCTCTTCTTTCATGAAATGGAAACTCTATTGTTGATTTTCCATTGTAATACATAATATCAAATAGATTTAGCTCAACTGGAAATTCTTTTGCCAGCTTTTCAATGTCAAATTTCCTTTTTATTCTTTGTGAAACATGTTGAAATGGTAAATATTTATTGGTTTTCTTATCGTAGCCAACAGCTTCACCATCTAAAATAATGTAATCTGCTGTAATATGTTCTTTGACTGTTTTTACAACATCTGGAAATTGTGCAGTGACATTTTCAAAACCTCGAGTAAATAATTGGATATCTCCTCTATAAATATGTATTTGTAGTCTAAATCCATCATACTTATATTCAAATGCAGCAGGTTTGCTAATCATAGCAAATGCATCTTTGATATCTTTTGCTTTTTGGAATAACATAGGTTTTATTGGATTACCTGGAGTTAATGAGATTGTTTGCAATCCTGCTAATCCTTTTTCTGCAAGTGCTGCTGCAACTTTGCTCCAGTCGTTGCATTTGCTATAAGCATCATCAATCTGTTCAAGAAAATAATTATAAATTTCTCTAGCTATTATTCTTTGCTTGTTTTTGTCTGGATCATTGATTGAGATAAATCCATAATTATCTAATCTTTTTTTTGTAAGCTCTTCTTTGTTCTCAACAATCAATGTTTTTCCTTTGCTTAATGATAAATATTCTTTATTGCTTTCTCCTAGCTCTAATTCTTGTAGTTTTGGCAAATATGTATATGCAAATGAATCTCTAATTACACCATCCCCAACTCCAATACGTAAATCTTCTAATAATGTTCGTGTGATGTATTTTGCTTCAATATGGCTAGCGCTTGTTAATAACTCGGCAATTATTTTAAGTTTACTATCAACTGTGCCAGTACCTTCAATTGTTGCTAGTTTCTGGAGATTAGAGAATACTTTCTTTACTTGCAATGGCGAGGAGAATAAAGTTGCTTGTTTTTTCGTTGCAATTGTTTGCTCAGCAACTAAACCAAGATCTCCTGTTTTTTTCCAAAGTTTTTCAAGATCATCTAAAGAAATACCTGTTGAGATATTGATTGCTTTCAAAACTAATCTATCTGCTATTCCTATTCTCTTAGAATCCCATATAGGAAAAACTATTCCCTGCAATAATAATGTAGTTATCTCTAAATCTTCAACTTTTGTCTTCTGCAAGAATTGTGCAACAATTGTTGTTTTATCTAATCGTTTTGAAGTTGATTCCAATTGTTGGTATGTTTCTGCTAAACTAAGATATTTCATATATTCTTAAAAGAATGGGTAATTTATATGTGTTTTGCAGATATCTACACAATCTAAACAAAAACAATTTAAACAGTATAGATTTCCTTTTTTGAAAAAAGGGGATTTAATATGCAAGAATACTTAGATATTGTCAAAACAGTGCTTGAAAAAGGGCAGATTAAAAAAAATCGTACAGGTATTGATACACTTTCTTATTTTGGTGCGTATTATAAAATAGATTTAGCAAAAGGTTTTCCTTTGTTAACTACAAAAAAAGTAAAATTTGATTCAATTCTTCATGAATTATTATGGTTTCTTTCAGGTGAAACACATATTCGAAATCTAAAAGATAAAACAAAGATATGGAATGCTTGGACTTCTGAAGAAAAAAATTGGGAGCTTGGTCAGACATATGGTTATCAATGGACAAAATGGGATCAATTTATTAAAGATCATGCGAATGGAGAAGTAAGAATAAATCATATCAATCAGATACAAAAAGTTATCAATGACCTGAAAACAAATCCTTATAGCAGAAGAATGGTTGTAAGTGCATGGAATCCTGCTGATTTTTACAGACAAGAAGGTGATCCTAAAAAAACTGTGCAACCTTCTGCTTGTCATACAATGTTTATGTTTTTTGTATCGCCTGACAGGAAATTATCATGTCATCTAACACAACGTTCAGGGGATCTGATGTTAGGTGTTCCATTTAATCTTGCTTCTTATGCAATTTTGACGCAGATGCTTGCTCAAGAATGCGGATATGAACTTGGAGAATTTAGTCATTATATCAATGACTGTCATATTTATGTTAATCATATCGAAGGAGCGAAGATGCAGCTGCAGCGAGAACTTAGAGAGCTGCCGCAACTGCGTATTGCAAAAAAACCTTTTTGGGAATTAAAGTTTGAAGATTTTGAATTGTTAGAGTATAATCCAGATTTGCCTATTAAATTTGAGATAGCAGTATAGGTGTACAATGGAAACAATAATCATTGCAGCAGTTGCAAGAAACAATGTCATTGGTAAAAACAATAAACTGCCATGGCATTATAAAGAGGATTTTCAGCATTTTAAGAGATTAACTTTGAATCATGTTGTTGTGATGGGAAGAAAAACATTCGAAAGCATAGGTAAGCCATTGCCTAACAGGGTAAATCTTGTTGTTTCTAGAAATAAAGAGCTACAGATTCCTGGATGTGTTGTTGTTGGTTCTTTACAAGAGACAAAAGAATATGCTGAAGCTAAAGTAAATGCAGAAAAATTGTTTATTATCGGCGGAAGCTCTTTGTTTAATGAGGGATTAGCTGTTGCAGATGCAATGGAATTGACATTAGTACACAAGGATGTTGAAGGGGATGTGTACTTTCCAAAATGGAATGTTGAAGAGTGGGAGGAGAAATCAAGAGAAGATAGGGGGGAGGTTAGTTTTGTGAGATTTGAGAGAATGAAAACAAAAACAAATGCAATTGTTATTCTTTATACAGATGATAATAGAATTCTTATGCAGGATCGAAGAAATATAAAAAAGTGGGGAGAAGAATGGGGTTTTTGGGGGGGTGGAGTTGAACATGGAGAAACAAAGGAAGTTGCTGCAATAAGAGAAATTAAAGAGGAGCTTGATTATGACCTTAAAGAGTTCCAATACATTGGTCAAGTAATTGGTGTTGCTAAGCGTTTTAAACTACCGCATGAGCAATGGCACATTGTAACAGAAGTGTTTGTTACAAAAATATCAGATGATATCTCGCAGTTTATTGTGAATGAAGGGTTAGCTGCGCAATTCTTTACAATCGATGAAATTAAGAACATAATTCTTACACCAGATATTGATTTGAAAATCCTGAAGTTGTTTGAAGAGTTTGTTGATATAAATTAGCTAAAAAATGATTGTTTTCTGACATATAATAGTAATCTATATAAACTCCTGTTTCTAGAAATAATAGAATGGATACATTAGAATGCATCTACACACGACGTTCTATTAGAAAGTACGTCGATATTCCAGTTGAATGGGAACTAGTAGGAAGAGTTGTTGAAGCTGGTACATTGGCTCCAACTGCAGGTAATCTGCAAGAATTCCGTTTTATTATTGTCACTGATGAAAGCAAGAGGAAAGCAATTGCAGAAGCTTCTCTACAGCAGTATTGGATGGAGCAAGCTCCTGTGATAGTTGTAGCGTGTGCAGAACTAAAGCGTCCAAAACAATTCTATGGTTTAAGAGGAGAACGTCTTTATACAATACAGAACGTTGCAGCTGCATGTGAGAATATGCTATTGGCTGCACATCATTATGGTTTAGGTGCTTGCTGGGTTGGAGCATTTGATGAAGTTGCATTAAAAAGAATCTTGAATATTCCTGATTATTCACGACCACATGCGATTATTACTTTAGGATATCCTGATGAAGTTGTGCCTATGCCGCAAAAATATAAGATTGAGAATCTTGTATACCTACAGAGATATCACAACAGAATCAGAAATATTCACACAGTGTTGGGTGAGTTCTCTCCAAATATTGCAAAAGCAGTTGCTGCAACAAAACATGCAATTGACAAACATGCAGCAAATTTTGTTGAAAAAATAAAAAATACAGTCTCCACAATGAAAGACAAGATGAAATCAAGGCATGGAAAGTATAAACATTAATTGTTCAGCTTTTGCGAAAGCAGAACAATTATAAAACAAATAAATAATTAAAATCGACATGAATCTCCATTTTTTTAAGCCATTGTTCTTGTTCTTTATAACATGGTATTGCTTGCTGCACTATGTTCCAGAAATTAGTTGAATGGTTTTGTTCAATCAAATGGGCTAATTCATGAATACAAACATATTCCAATACAATCTCTGGTGCAAACAGCAATCTTGTTGATATGTTTATATTTGCATTTTCTGAACAACTTCCCCAGCGTGAGTTCATATTCTTGAAGAAAATCCGGTTTATGTTTTTTTGAAAATGTTGTTGATTGAGTTCATGAATCTTCTTTTCTAATATTGGCAGACGTCTTTTTGCAATAATTCTACTCAACAATGTTACGATATGTTCTTTCTTTATTTCTTCGCTTAATCTACTTGATATATTCAATATAATTTTATTATTTATAATCCTTCCAGAGCTTGAAACATTATTAGAGTAATCTATCTCAAGCGAAAACTGTTCATCATTTATCTGTAAAATATCGCCTGATTTGTATTGTTTTTCTTCTCTCCTCTTGAATCTTTCAGGATTACTCATTATTTTCTTCATAGCCCATTGTTTCATTTGGAGAATATGACGAAATTGCTCTTCTCTATTAATATTGATTGGAACTCTAATAATAATCTTATTTTTTCTTATAGATACAGTTGCGTTATTTCTCTCCTCTGTATAAATCTCAACAATATACTCTTGGTTATTGATTAATAGTTTTTCAGTTCTCATGTTCAGATACCATCTTAGTACGCAACGATGCAAGATAACATTTGATTTCATTATATGATATCTCTTCAGGCAATAATCCTTTTAACTCACTCAATCGTCTGTATTCCCTCGGTTGTATTATTCTTTTCATTTGATCTATTTTTTCTTGTGGAATTACTTCTTCGACTGCTAAAATCTTATGCAAGATACAATCTACAAGATGGTCATAGATTGTATTAATTTTGAGGTTTCTCTCAAATGCAACGCTATCAATAGATTTCTTGATTTTGAATAATTCATATGTTTCTATGATTGTTTCATTTAGTTTATGGTAATTGATAGAAATATTCTCTGGTATCTCAAAAGGAATGTCTTCATTTGTTTTAACTGCAGCTTTTGCTTTTTCAGTGAGGTAAATCTTAAATACAGGAAAATCTAATCCTAATTCGTCTGCTATATTTTCATATCTCAGATAATTGTCTTTCAAAAGCTTGTCAAAAATATATGTGATTTCTTCTTCAGAAAACCAATACAATGCACCAAAACATTTGTTGAGATGATAATTGTTTGCAAGAATATCCTTTGCTTTTGAGCCTTTTAAAATCTTCACTAAAATTGTTTTGCCTAATGATTTTTCTTGAATTAATGCAAAAATAATCTTGGAGATGTTGGTGATAGGCTTCATTCAATTATTGTGGAGTTTAGGATTTATATTGTTGATGGAAAAATTTGAAAGATGAAATCTTTTTATTCAAAAAAAATGGGTATAATACTCCGCAGCTCTGCTGCAACCAATTTTTAAGAATAAAAATCCCTCACTTTGTATTAAATACCCCGCAACTCTGCTGCGATTGGGATAGGCGATGTCTAAAGTAGTTTTATTCATTATCTATCTGCTGGCATAAGATGATTGATTATTGCAGTAAAATGATTGTATATTCTATCAAAGATGTTTCTCTCTTTTTTATAGGGTAATATAGGATATGTTGTATTATAACCAAAAGGTTCAAGTGTTGTAATTAATGCCAGATAAAAAAAATTTGATATTAAACGATTGTATGCCTTTGGATGAGTCAGTTTTGAGCCAAAAGCAGCAAAATCAAGATTTTGGAATAATGTTGGATTATTTATAATTTCTTCAATCTGTTGTTTAAACTCTTCTGGATTTCTCCATTTTTTATTTCCTGGAACAAATGGCTTTGCTAGATATGGTCGAGAAATACCTTTGTATTGGATAGTACGAACAACTGTGTAAATATAATTATGTAATAATGTATAAAAATCATCTTCTGAAAATCCCATGACCATCAAGATCTCAGGTTTAATTCCAAGATTCTTGCATAAATCTAATGCTTGATCAGCTTCGGAAATATTTTTCTGTGATTTATGCTGTGCTTTCCAGATCTTTTCAGTTGTACCATCTAAGCCAAATGCAATGCATTCTAAGTTTGCAGCTCTAATAGTTTCTCGTAATTGTGGATAATCAATAACTGCTTTTACAAAAGAATCTATCCTGCTTAGACCACGCAGATGAAATACAACTTCGTTTGTAGTTTTATTATTCTCATCTACAAATAAAGATAATGCTTGTTCTAATAGTTGAGGACTTTGGAAAAGATCCAATGAGGAGAGGTAAAGAGAAATATCTTTTATCCCAAGTTTTTTTGCAGCTGTTTTTAGAGCAACAATATCTTCTAGAATTGCTTTTTCTGAGCGGTATTTTTCTTTTTGCTGCTTATCTGCTGGGCAAAAATTGCAGCCATGCTTGCAGCCTTGTGAGAGAAAAAAACCAAATTCATTCTGTAAATATCTCTCTAAATTATTCTTTGAAATAGTTTCAAGTGCAGGAGCAATTGATGTATCATAAGGATCTGAGATTTTGCTTGATACTCCTAATATTTCTGCCAAAAAATTGTTATTTGCTTTTATAATCTTTTCTCCAAAGATACGCTTAAATTGATTCTCTGGAAGTTTGTTTACTAGTTGACCTCCAAGAATAATTGGTGCCTCACTTTTTCTTCTTATTTGATCAATAATCTTTATTGCACCAGGAACATAAGGAGAACCAAATATTGTTATTCCTATAACATCATATACTTCATAATCTTCAGGTAAATCATCAATATTAAGATCACGTATTTCTGTTTCTATTCCTGCATTTATTATTTGAGATGCTGCAATGTATAAAGAGGTAGGCATATAGATTTGTTGTTTGCCATAGGAATGCGCAGGATTTAATAATAAACTTTTTGTTACTGTCATGTGATGATGTAACGAGGGGACTAATATTAAGCTTTTGAGCTGTTTTTAACCATTTTATGAAAAAATTTATATAGAATAACATATAATGGTCAATAATAATGGAAAAAATAAAAATTGATTTAATTGATAAGAAGATTCTGTCTGAGTTAGACAAGAACTCAAGAATCTCTGCAACACAACTTGGAAAAAAAGTGAAAAGATCAAGAGAAGCTGTAAAATATAGGATACAGCAATTGGTAAATAAAGGTATTATTACAGGATTTATCACTTCGATTAATCCAAATATTTTAGGTTATTATATGTTTAAGGTTTATTTGAAACTTGAAAATATCTCAGCAGAACGTGAAAAATTCTTTCATGAACTAAAAAATAATAAAGATATCTATTGGTATGGCATCTGCGATGGCGCGTTTGACTGTGTTTTTGCGATTGTTTCAAAATCAACTACAGAATATTTCGAGAAAGTCAATCTTTTGTTTTCAAAATGGAAGCACTTGATTATCAGTAAAGTCTTAGGAACAATGGTAGATACACGGCAATATAACAAAAAATTCTTTCTCAATGAAACTTCTGGAGATTCTGTTATTTTTGGTGGAGAAACTCTCAATTATAAAATGGATGAATTGGATTCTAAAATACTTTTTGTGCTCACAAATAGTGCGCGCATACCCTTGCTGCAATTAGCAAGAAAAGTAAACAGTTCTATCGAGATTGTGCGAGGAAGGATCAAAAAGCTGGAGCAGAAAAAAATTATTTTAGGTTATAGGATTGCAGTTGATCTCAATAAATTAGGTTTGGAATTTTTTAAAGCAATCATCTATTTCAAGACATTGACTAAGAAGGATGAAAAAGCAATGTTTGAATGGATGAGAAATCATCCAAATTCTCTCTATTATATCAGAAGTTTGGCACCTTGGGAAGTTGAGTTTGAGTTTGCAGTTGAAAATTATCTGCATTTTAATAAAATTATTAATGAGTTACGGCAATTATTTCCACATGTGATCAGAAATCACGAACATTTGATTATGAGTTATGAATCTTGGTTGCCTGCGCATCACTAGATTTTTTCACTTTTTCTCGTCGAGAAATTGGTTTTGTAACCTTAATATATAGTTTTTACAATAGAAATCTTTAAATACAAGTTAACTCATTAGAAATGAAATAAAAATTAATTGAAATTAAGTTTTTGGCGAAACTCAATTCAATTTGGCGTTTGTATGAATTATATATTGTGTTCGAAAACATATTGGCGTATGTGTCGAATCTGAATTCTAAGAAAGATTAATGAATATACTACTATATAAACATTTTTGTAGTGTTAACTATATTATGAAATATATAGTATTAAGTATCTATTTATTAATCAAGTGTTTAAAACAAAAGTAAAGACAAAAAAGGGGAGGGGTATAGTATGGATTTTGCATCAAAAAATACAATTGGTTCTAACGACTATTCTGACATTGTTGTTGGTCAGGCAAATATTAAAGTTATTGGCTGCGGCGGTGCTGGAAATAATATGGTCAATTGGCTGTATAGGAAAGGAGTGAAAGGCGCAGAAATTATAGCATGTAACACTGATAAACAACACTTAGATGTTACTGAAGCTGACAAGAAGTTCTTAATCGGACGTGATGTTACTCGAGGATTGGGTTGTGGAGGCTTTCCGCAGAAAGGAGCTGAATCAGCACAAGAATCAATTCAAGAGATAAAAGAAGTATTAAAAGGATCAGACATGGTATTTGTTTGTGCAGGAATGGGTGGAGGAACAGGAACTGGTTCAGCTCCAATTGTTGCACAAGTTGCAAAAGATACTGGTTCTATTGTAATTGGTACTGTAACAATGCCATTTAAGATAGAAAGAGCAAGAGTAGACAAAGCTGAATTTGGATTACAACAATTGCGTGAAGTAACTGATACAGTTATTGTTATTGATAATAATCGATTAGTACAAATCGCTGGAAACTTGCCAATACAGCAAGCATTTGCAGTTGCTAATGAATTAGTATCAACAATGATTAAAGGAATTGTTGAAACAATTGCTATTCCATCATTAGTTAACTTGGATTATGCAGACGTTAAAGCAATTATGATAAATGGTGGAGTTGCAGCTATTGGTGTAGGTGCTTCTGATACAAACAATAGAGTTGAAGAAGCTGTAAAAGGTGCATTAAGCAACCCATTGTTAGACATAAGTTATGAAGGAGCAACAGGAGCTTTAATTCATATCTCAGGCGGTCCTGATTTGACATTAGAAGAAATTAACAAGGTAGGTGAACTTGTAACAGAAAGCATGGATGATGATGCAAACTGTATCTGGGGAGCAAGAGTTAGTGAAGATATGAAAGGAAAACTAACTGTCATGACAATTGTTACAGGAGTAAAATCACCTTGGATCGTTGGAAAATCTGACAGAAGGTCAGCAAATGTTTCAAAACAAAGAGCTGAATTTCATGAAATAAACGACGAATTAGGTATTGAAGTATTGAGGTAAATACTTCATTTCATAATACCCCAATATGTCTTTAGGCAACTATTTTCTTGCCTTCATCTCTTTTCACCCCCAACACTTTAGAAAACGATGAAGGCACTTTTTGGTCCCTTGCAGGGATCTTTTTTCTTTTTTCTAGAGTATTCAATTCTATCAATTCTAAAGTATAGAATATAGTCAATTTCAATTACATATTATATCTCTTACTGCTAAATGTAGGTTGTTTTTTTGAGGTTATACCTTTTCTCTCTAAACCTTTTTTGATAGAATCAGCAAAAAAAGATGCATATATACCTGTTTTTAATAAAAATTTATAACTGTGTGTGCCAACTTCTTCAACTATTCTTGACTGTATCTCTTTAATTCTTTCTTTTATCTCAGGATTTGGATGTATATGTCCTGCTAAAGAAAGAATTGCCAAAGATTTTTCTAATGTTTCTTTAGTTTCTCTCATTCTTTCTTTTATAATTGGGACATTTGATGTTTTAAAATTATGATATGCTCTTAACTTAACATCAATAGCTCTCATAATACTTGATCCTAATTCAAAGTAATCTCTTTTTTGTGCATCAACAAGAATCTCTTCAAGCTCATCTTTTGATAGATGAGGATGTCTAAACACAAGATGTAAACCATCAAAATATTTATATCTATTCTCAGTAATCTCAAGCGTATTAGAAATTCTAGTGTGTGGGAATGGTGTGAGTATTGTATATTGATTGCCATATGCACCTAGTTTTATAACCTTGTTTATTGTTTCAATACAATCCTCTTTTTTTTGTGTTGGCGAACCTATAAATGAAGATAATATCAACATAATTCCATGATCTTTCATAGTCTCTATAAAATCATTTATCTTTGAATAATCATTCTTACTATGTATATTTGAAAAATCTTCAACTCCTATCCATATTTGATTATAACCAATCTCTAATAATTGAATAGGGTCATATTGTTGTACACTATCCATTCTGCTAAAACATGTTATTTGAGTTAATGCTTGAGTTCTTTCTTCAAGAGAACCTATATTATGTAATGTTCTATATATTCTTAAATTTCTTTCTTTATATTTTAAGTAATCATCATTAAACACAATAAATCTATATATTCCATAATCTAGATATTCTCTAAATAAATCAATCATCTCTTTTTCATTTAGTAATATTTTAGGTGTTGGATGATATGAAGCTGTTGTGCAAAAATCACAATTACCATTGCAGCCTACTTTCTCAAGAATTACTCCACTTGTATCTGTAATCTTAAAACCAGCAACATAATGTTCAACTGGGAAAAGAGGATGTTTTATTGGTGAAGTGTTTTGTGTTTTCTCACCAAGCAATTTTCTTATCCTAGATATTCCTTCGCCGATTAACATTTCATCTGCAGAACCTATCTCTGGAGGATAACCGCCATATATGATTTTTATAGAAGGTTTTATTTTTCTAGCAAACTCACTCATATTTTCAGCTCTTTCAAAAGTAGCTGTAGTGACAGGAATAGCTAGATAATCATAATCCTTTTTCATTAATTCTCGTTGTAATTGTTTATATGTTGGCCAATGCAATACAGTTGAAGGAGCAGTGATATTTGCAGCAATCAGATCCAATGGCCAATGATCGTACTGTGTTCTAATTGCAAGTGGATCATATTTCATGATAAAAGGATAGATATGTTCACAGATTGAGTTTCCTGTTAAATCATCACTTTCTATGCCAATTGGTTTTGTTATACTGCTGAATAATATTTTTGTCATTTCTTTTGCCTTGTTGTTGTCATTGGACATTTATTGTTCTTTTATTCATTATCTAGTTCTCGAACATTTTTGGGATTATTAAAGAGTATTCTTAAGCTGATTTAAATAATTTTTTATATCTAATCCAAAATCTATATATAAATGGTGCTTTATTTAATTGGTCTAGGATTAGGAAATGAAAAAGATATTACTGTAAATGGTTTGGAGGCAGTTAAAAAAGCAGAAATTGTTTATATAGAAAGCTATACTTCTTTATTGCAGTGTTCGCAATTAGATCTGGAAAGATTCTATAGGAAAAAGATCTTGGTTGCTCAACGTATGGATGTTGAAGAAGAGCAGAATAAAATAATTGAAGAAGCAAAGAATAAAACTGTTGCACTGCTTGTTGTTGGAGATCCAATGTCTGCAACAACTCATATTGACCTATTGTTTCGTGCAAAAAAAGAAAAAATAGAATGCAATGTGATTCATAATACATCTATTCTTACAGCAATTGGGATTGTTGGATTACAGTTGTATAAATTTGGCAAAACAACTTCTATACCATTTCCTCAGGATAATTTTAAGCCGGAAACTTGTTATGATGTGTTGAGGGTTAATAAGAAGAATGGTATGCATACATTACTTTTGTTTGACTTAAAACATGAAGAAAACAAATATATGGATGTAAATCATGCATTAAAGTATTTGTTAGAGATTGAACAGAAAAAAAAACAAAAGGTTATTGCTGAAAAAACACTAGTGATAGGGTGTGCTCGTATTGGTAGTGATAATTTTATCAAAGTTGGAACAATAAAAGAGCTTATTTCTGTTGACTTTGGCAAAGCTCCTCATTGTTTGATAATTCCTGCAAAAATGCATTTTATGGAAGAAGAAGCATTGAAAATGTGGAAATGAGCGTTTTCTTGTAGTTAAATTTAAATACCACTAATTTTCCTCAATGTTAGCTTGGCCTGGAAATGATTGGATAGCCCCGTAGAAAAGTTTTTTAATGGCAACTGAAAGAAACTTTGCGGAGTGTAGCGGCCAATCATTTCGGACTTTGGAATTGGATGTAATTATCATCTGATGCAGAAATCCGAAGACCTCGGTTCGAATCCGGGCGGGGCTATTTTATTCTTCTAATCATAAAATAGCTTAGCAAGGATTCGAACTATAATTCAAACTCCTCAATAAATCCAAGGATTAATCAGTATTTCTCTAAATATGCAAATCATTTATCTGTTAATGTAATGTATTTCTTTCCTTTTGTATCAGTTATCTCTTTTATGAACTCTTTTGAGAGTAATTCTTCATAATACTCAGAAAAGCTATTTGAGGATAAATTAGCAGATCTAAGTAGTGATAATAAATCCCTTCATGTTTTGTCAATTCATACATTTCTCGTGTTTTTGAAAATATCAAAAAGCAGAGAATTACAGAGATAAATGTAAAGAAAAATTCAATAATTAGCAAAGTTGGTTCAAAAAAAGGAAATACCTTTATTAAGATTAGGATATTGCCTTTATTCTCCATAAGTTTTTTATATAACACTTGTTTTTTTACTATGTTTGATGATTTTGAGGTTAATAAAATGTATGGATTATTTGAAGCATTAAGTAGATGGTATGAACGCAGATATGCAATGGTTTCTAATAGATATTGGACCTCTAGTGGAAATGGTGTTACTAAATTAGTTGGAGAAGAACAATTAACATCAGTTTTAGAAGGAATTGTAGATGATTTTAATCATAGAAATCAATCTTGTCCTGTTAGAAGAGTATATGTAGTTGGTCGTGTTGCTGAATTAAAAGGTACAAGGACTTATCGTAGATATAAAGAACCTCATAGATTTTCTATTTATTTTCAAACTGATGGTGTTTGTTTAGATGAAACCAAAGAGTTAATAGGAACTATGAGAAAAGTTCCCCTTTTTGAAAATTTACCTTATCAAGTTCATGTTTGGCCATATCATCCATTTGATAATGATGAGATGCTTGTTTTAGCAGCTCATAAATTGAAAGAAATCGACGTTTCTCCGCTGGTTAGGTAAGGATTAGCACTTGAATTTTTGGTAAGTTGAATTTATACCTCGCAAAACCTTTATAAACTAATAATTATTCTTATGTTTATTCGAGAGATAAGCTTGTCTAGGCTTGCTTATACTGGAGATAAAGTCTAAATTCTTTACTCCTTATCTCTGTTATTGGAGGAAATTAACATGGGAAGAATGTATTCAGGAAAACATGGAAGATCTGGTTCAAAAAGGCCTGCAAAAAAAACAGTGCCAAGTTGGGTAAGATATAAACCAAAAGAAGTTGAGATGCTTATTGTAAAGCTTGCAAAAGAAAAAAATACTCCTTCACAAATAGGAATTATCTTAAGAGATACTTATGGTGTTCCAAGTGTCAGAGTATTGCTGAATAAGAGCATATCGCAATTCTTGGAAGAAAAGAAATTACAAGGTGCACTGCCTGAGGATCTGCTTGCTCTAATTAAGAATAGCATCATGTTAAAAAAACATTTAGAACAGAATAAGAAAGATATGGTAGCAAAACGAGGTTTGCAATTGACTGAATCAAAAATCAAGCGTATAGTCAAATACTATAAAATATCTGATAAATTGCCAAGTGGATGGACATATGATCCAGAAAAAGTAAGATTATTGATCGAATAAAAATTAGCATATTTAATTGTTAATTTTTATCATTTTTTTATTTTGAATTGTTATTTTTATATTAAATTATCTCAAAAAAAGAGTGATTAAATGGAGTTTCAAAGTTTAAAAGATATTAGTGTAACAAATAAGCGTGTTCTTGTCAGAGTTGGCTATGATGTTCCTTTAGACGATAATGGCAATATTGCGGATAATGCAAGGATCAAAGAATCTTTGTCAACATTAAATTATCTTCTAAGAAATAAGGCAAAAATTATCTTATTAACTCATCTTGGAAGACCAAAAGGTAAAATAGTTGAAAAACTGCGCTGCAATGCTGCAGCAAAAGAATTGTCTTCTTTACTTAATAAATCTGTGAAAAAACTAGATTATTGTATTGGTAAAGATGTTGAAAAACAAGTTGCAGCAATGAAGCAAGGAGAAATAATTCTTTTAGAAAATGTAAGATTTTATCCTGAGGAAGAATCTGATGATAAAGCAATAAGAGATTCTTTTGCAAAACAAATGGCGGCAAATGCTGATATTTATGTTAATGAAGCATTTTCTGTTTCTCATAGAGATTCTGCTTCAATGTCATCATTGCCTATGTTTTTACAATCATGTGCAGGTTTGCATCTTGAAAAAGAAGTCACAACAATTATTTCTGCATTAAATAATCCAAAACATCCATTTGTTGCAATTATTGGCGGGATTAAATTAGAAACAAAGATCCCTGTTATTAAATATATTTTACCTAAAGTTGACAAAGTATTGCTTGCAGGAGCAATGATATTTACGTTCTATAAAGTTTTAGGTTATGAAACAGGTAATTCTGTTGTTGATGTCGCACAATTAGAAAAAGCACGAGAATTACTAGAACAGTACAAAAATAAAATTATCCTGCCAATTGATGTTGTTATAGCAGATAAAATAGACAAATCTGCTAAATATAAAACAGTAGATTGTACCAAAATTCCTGAAAAAATGCTTGCTTTAGATATAGGCAAGAAGACAATTGATAATTTTACTATGCATCTTACAACAGCAAAGACTGTTCTATGGAATGGTCCATTGGGTGTTTATGAGATAGAACAATTTTCACATGGAACAAAGCAAATAGCACATTTTTTATCTGCAATTGATGCAACTGTAATAATTGGCGGCGGTGATAGTAGTGCTGCACTAGAAAAACTAGGTGTAGCACATAAAATTACTCTTCTTTCAACAGCAGGTGGAGCTGCATTAGCGTTATTTTCTGGAGAAAAATTACCAGCATTGGCTGCATTGGAAGAAAGTTATAAGATTTCTAACAATCACAGGAAAAATTTATAAATAATTCGCTGATACTCTTTTTGACGATGGAAGAAGCGATATTACCAGAGCATATTGAGAAAAGACTTACTCTCTCTTTTAAAGCAGTTAAGAATGATATTGAACTTCTTAAAAAGCAGGTTTTAATTGCGCAGGAAATTAATGCTGTTTCTCCATCTTATAGTGAATTAAAAAATGAGATTATTGCATCTGTTGATAAATCAATCCTGCAGAAAGAACAGAAAATTAATATAAAACTTAATGAGGAACTTAAAAAACAAAATCAATTGCTGCAGCAAATTCTTGAGAGAGTAAAATCACAAGAGAAACTGCATGAGAAACAACAATCAGAAAGATCTATGGAGATTGATGAATTAAAGAATCTTATGCAGCAAAAACAAAAAAATGTTGTTGATGTAGAACGAGAAGAACTATCTGAAAAATTAGCAAAAATTTCATTATCTGTTAAGGAAACTAAGCAGCAGCTTGCAAAAATGAAAAAACAACAAGATGTTCTTTTGAATGAATCTGTAGATTTTCAGGACGTTGAGCAGAATTTTATGACAAAAAAAGATGTTATGAAAGCTTTGAAATTAATAGTTGAACAATATCAACAACTAAATGATAAGAATAATCTTCAGATTTATGATAAAATGAGCGACCTGCGCCATGATTTCGATGAGATTGCAGTCTATAATAATCAGTTCCAAAAGAGAATGAAAGCAGTAGAAGAAACAATTGATTCTGGAGCAATTATCAGCAGATTAAAAACAATCGCTGAAAATCTTGTCAAAGAAAATGAACAGTTAAAGCATAGAATGAGTAGTTTTGAGAAAGATGTGTTTTCATTGCACCATAGAAAACATAAAGAAGTTGATATTGATGTAATCCTAAATGATATTGCACGATTAAAACAAAGCTGTATGACAAAAGAAGATGTTCAGCATATGTTAGATGCATTTTCAAAAAAAATAAATGTAATGCGGCAAGAATTGGATAGTTTTGAACGTAATCTTGATGATGTTGATCTGCAGACAAAGCAGTTTAGGGTATGATAATAACTATATTATTATTCAATTATTATAACTTATTCTTTTTTATACCAAGATAATAGCCAAGTAAATTAAATCCAATATGTAATAATGGTCCTGCAATAAATGCGAAGATGATGACTTTTAATGGGGGAAGATATACAAAGCTTGTGAATATTAATGCTCCAAATAATAAATCAAGCTGATCAAATGGAATCCATGGTTTTCCTGGAGCGATATTTGCTCTTCTTTTAAAAAAACTTTTGATAGCATCTCCAGCCAATACACCAAATCCTAAAAGAAATCCGCATAGAAATGCGTTTACTTTTGAAAAATCAATAAGAGTAAGCTCAGCAAAATTTGGATATCTTGTGAGATATTTCTGCAATAATACAACTAGCATTGCTCCAAGTATCCCAAAGAAAAAACCACGGAATGTTTTGTGATCTCCAAATATTCTTTTTCCTTTATATTCTTTGCCAAAATCAATTGGGTAATTGAGAAAATTGATTTTCTTAACAAGTACTGGCATGATATTTGCAACAGCAGCTGGTATAAATAGATAAAGACTTTTTAGAATCAATTCACTTATTGTTGTTATAGTTTCTGACATAAAATCCCTTTATTATCTTTATCAACTTATTATGTATCGGATTAGCAATGGTATAATAATCCCTAAAAGTGTTCCAACAATCACCTGTAATAATGTATGACCTTTGATTACAGACACTAGATTTAACTTAGTTTTCTGAGGTTTTATACTTTTTCTTTCTTTCCATTGCTTATTCATCTGTAAAATTATCTGGTTTAATGTCATAGAATGGTCACCAACAGATTTTCTTACACCAAAAGAGTCTCTTATTGTGATTGCTGTAAATACTAAGCTTATAACAAACAAAGGAGTAATTCCCTGATATAAGAATAATGAAAATGTTAATGCAGTCACTAAAGCAGAATGCGAGCTAGGCATTCCTCCTGTTTCAAAAAAGCTTACAAAACAAAGCTTTCCTTGTTCAATAGATGCAGTTATTGTTTTTATTAATTGTACTATTAATAATGTGAAAAAACAATTGATCAGATATATATTTGTTATTAGTTCAATAATGATATTAGTTAACTCCATTTTTTGTACCTCTTTATTTATAGACTAATTTTTAACGATTCTTCTTAAGTAAAAATCCCAATCGCAGCAAGCTGCGGGGCATTCAATAACAAAAAAGGGATTTTTACTCTTAAAAATGGGTCGCAGCAGAGCTGCGGGGTATTTGAAATCATAAGTATTCCTAAAAAAAGATAAACATAAATAAATATATTGTTGAGGGGTATTGAAAGATACAATGTAACAAGATATATTAATGGAATCACAATACCACTTGTAGTGATTGGAATTCCTATAAAATATCTTAATTCTAGTATGTTAAATCGTGCTAATCGTAATACACCGCATAGAGTAAAGAAAATTAGTATAATAATGCTGTAAATGTTCTGAAGACCATGCATATATCCAAATATTGCTGGAGCAACACCAAAGGAGACTGCATCACTTAATGAGTCAAGATTCTTCCCTAATGCATTTTGTTTTTGTGAGAATATTGCGATTTTTCCGTCAAGGAAGTCAAACAAAACTGCAGCTAGCAATGCGATTGCTGCATAAGTGAATTCTTTTTGTATTGAAAATAAAATTGAAAGCATTCCTGCAGCTGCATTTGATAATGTAAAAAAGTCTGCTAGTTTGATTAGTTTATGAATTCTAACTTCTTGTTGATTCTGTATTTTCTTTGATTCTATTTTACTTCTCATATTTTATCATTCTCTTCTTTTTCAATTATTATTCTTATTTTATATCTGCTATAATTGTTTTTCCACCATATACATATTGATTTTCTCTTACTTTTAAATTACAACTGCTTGGGATAATCAAGCTTACTTGGCTTCCTAAGGTGATAAGGCCAATATCTTCCCCTTTTTTAATTTCTTTGCCTGCATGCACGAAACAAACAATTCTTCTTGCTAATACCCCAGCTATTTGTATTACTTTGACTGAAAATTTCTTATTTTTGAACTTTCTTGTAAATAACATCTCGTTTTTCTCATTTTCTAGGCAGCGCAATGAAGCTGCATCTTTGACAGCATTGTGAAATGCACCTTCCGTATATGAAACAAGTGTTACTGTTCCATCAATTGGAGCTTTTTGATAGTGGACATCAAAGGGTGTCAGCATTATTTGAATTAAATAACATTCTTTATCAACATCTTCAATCAATGTTTTGATTCTGCCAAACATCCCTTTATTAAGAGTTAGATGATTATATTGAGTTTTAGAGCTTTTACCAGAAAAAAGCGGCGATACTCTCATTATTTTAACAATCTTTCCATCAGCTGGACTTACAATATTATCTCCTTTTGGAGCAGTTCTTTTTGGATTTCTTAGAAAATAAAATTTATAGAAAAGATAGAATGCAATTGCTATCGCTGCTAATAAAGAGATAATCATGAGTAATATATCAGTAAGCATTATTTGTTTATTATTCTCTATTTTAATAAAGCTTTCGGAATTTAATCATTTTCTTAACTTATTGATACTAAATTCTACTTTCTTTTTTTTAAAAAATTATTAAAATTCACAACTATTATAAATCAGTACTTACAATAATACCTTATTATATAAAAGCGTATACTTGGCAATTAATATACTAATGAATGATTTGTAGTTAAAAAGAGGTAATGATATGGTGTCAATTCAATTTTTAGGCAGTGCTGAAGAAGTTGGCAGGTCATGTATTCTTGTTAATGATAAATATCTTCTTGATGCTGGAATTAAGATAAGCGGAGAAGGACAAGAATATCCACTCATCAATCAATTTGACCCTCGTCAGATCCAAGCAGTATTTCTAAGCCATGCACATCTTGATCATACAGGTGCATTGCCTTTATTAAATTATAATGGGTTAAATTGTAGTATCTATTGTACAAAAATGACTAAAAAGATTACTAAGATATTATTGAATGATTCTATACATATTGAAATGTTATCTGCAACTGATCCAGCATATAGTGAAGAAAATATCACCAAAATATTGAGTTTTATGACGATAGTTGATTATAAACAACAATTGAAGCAAGGAGATATATCATTTAAATTTCTTGATGCTGGTCATATTCCAGGAAGCAGTTCTATACTTTTAGAAATCGATGGAAAAATAATCCTTTATACAGGAGATATTAATACTTTAACTACACGTTTAACAAATGGTATGCAATTTCATAAACAATTGAAACAAAAGATTGATGTTATGATATGCGAATCAACATATGGTGATAGAGATCATAGTGTTAGAGCAGAAACTGAAACTAAATTTATCCAGGCAATAAAAAATACAATTAAGAAAGGTGGCAAAGTGATTGTTCCAACTTTTTCTGTAGCACGTGCGCAAGAACTGGTGATTCTCCTTTCGCAGCAGAATTTTACTGTTCCAATCTATTTAGATGGTATGGCAAAGAAAGTAACTGATACATTTCTTTCTGAAAGTAATTCAATAAATAATAGCTCTGCATTACGCCAGGCATTGAAAATAGTACAGTATGTCAAGAGTTATCAGCATCGTATAGATATTACAAAAGAGCAAGGAATCTTTATCACAACTTCAGGGATGGTTGCAGGCGGTCCTGTGTTAGATTATATTAAATTTCTTTATAATGATCCAAAAACAGCAATATTGCTTACAGGTTATCAAGCAGAAGGCTGTAATGGAAGATTGTTGTTAGAGCAACAAAAGGCATTTATAGACGGAATTGGGCTGTCAGTAAAATGCTATATAGAACAATTTGATTTCTCTGCACATGCAGGAAGAAAAGATCTTATCCAAGTAATTACTGCTCTCCAGCCAAAAAAATTAATCTGTAATCATGGTGATAAAGAATCATGTTTAGCATTGGCAAAAGCAATTCCAAAAAATATCAAAACAATTGTTCCAGAATTAGGAGAAATTATTGAGATATAATTAAGCGGCTAGATAAAGCGAGATAGATCAGTGCAGAGTACAGAGCACGGTGTGGCGGATTAAAAAGAGGTGGATTTCATGAAGTTAAAAATTAATGAAGCAATTACTTGCATTGAAGATGAAGACTTGTATAAAGTACAGCACGATCTTAAGAATGGCGCGTTAGTAATGCAGAAAATGATTGATGAAAGAATTAAAGCAATTGAACATCAAAAACGGCAGTTCTGCGCAATATGCGGCAATGATCTTAAAAGAAAAGAATCAACATTTACTTTGATGTTTGGACCAGATGATTTTCGAAGAAAAGGCTCATTCTGTGAGATTGATTGTTTGGAATATTTTGTTAATACGCATATTAAGCAGATTAAACAGTAGGTCTTAGTTCTTAGAGAATTTTGTGGCATCAAGTTCTATTTTTTGTTTTTTACTTCTTCTGATGCGACATTCCATAAATGTTCAAAATGATTTTGGTACGTTTCGGCAATGGTTTTATTTTTTATCATAACAGCCATGACAGGAGTTCCCCATGTAACGATAACCACTTTATTGCCATATACAAAAGTATTAGTGGGATTAAATTGTTTCTCTTCTAAAAATCTATAATGTGTAGTAGGAGCTAGTTTTTTCTCGAATAAAAAAACATTTAGTTTCTTTAAGGTTATAACCCTCTCTTTAATATTGTTATTGCGAATATCCCGAAAATATTGTTTCATAAATATTGGAAGTGCCTCTTGATATTTTTGATCATCAATCCCTGTTATTAGCACTTCTTTTTTTGTTTTAATAATGTCTTTAAGGAAATATTTTAATCCCTCATTTCCTTTAAAGACTTCTACAAAAGTATCTTCTTTAGACATTTTAGTCATAGCTTCTAATTCAGGTAGAATAGAATCTACTGCTTGCTCTTGTACTTCCAACACTCTTTTTTGATCTTCAAGATAGTGTTTAATTTTACTAGGAGTGGTGGCTTGAAAATACTTCTTAGCTCCCCTGTATACATGAGTAACCAAGCCCTTGTCCATCAGTTGCTCAAGCTTATCATAAACGTGTACTCTATAGATCCCAGTTTTTTTGCCAATGTCATATGCCGTACTTAGACCTGTTTTGAGTAAATTGATGTATATTTTGATCTCATTCTCGGTTAAACCTATTTTTCGTAATATATCTGTGTCCATCATAGTATGAAGGTAGTGGTTTTATTTAAACTTTTCGTACCAGATTAGTACGACAAGGATTAATATAGTTTCTAGGTTACTACTTTTGTAGAATAAATCAACAAAGAGTTGGCAAAATGGACAATAATAATGTTGCTTACAAAATAAAATCAGCACTTAATCAGAATGGAGAGCAAACAAATAGATTAATGCTTGTCTTAAGGACTCCTCCATGTGAGTACAAGCAATGTATTATGTGTGGTTTTGATAATAATGCTGGCGAAAATGTTAGATTACAAAATATTCAGAGACAGTATCAAAATGGCATTACAGAAGAAAATTTCTCAGATATAAAAAGAATAGATTTCCCAACAGCAGGCTCATTTTATAATGATAGAGAATTATCTATAGAATCAAGAAATTACTTGTTCTTTGAAGTAAGCAAACTTCCAGTTGATACAGTTATGGTCGAAACTAGAATTGATTATCTTACTGAAGAAAAGGTCAAAGAATCAAAAAGATATCTTAGAAAAGATCAGATAATTGAATTAGCAGTCGGACTTGAAAGTGTGGATGATATAATAAGGAACAAAGTATTGCGCAAGGGTCTTAAAAAAAAAGGTTTTGAACATTTTGCAGATATTTGTAATAATACTAACTCGCAACTTTTGGCTTATATCTTGATTAAATCTCCTACTTTATCAGAAGCTGAAGCAGTAGAAGATGCAGTTCGAACAGCAGATTATGTTTACAGAATTGCCAATGAGAGAGGTATAAAGGCAAGAGTTGCATTTAAGCCAATGTTTATTCCTGAAGGAACTGAGCTTGAAGAACAATATCTTAGTGGAGAATATAAATTACCAAAGTTATGGACTACAGTTGAAATTGTAAAGAGAACAACTAAATTGGCAAGCTATCAACCAAATTCAATCTTTGTTGGTATGTTTGATGAAGACTTGTCAGGAGATAGATTCTCAAGTAATTGTTATAAATGTAATTCAGAGGTAGTTGATGCTCTAAAGATATTCAATGGAACTCAAGACTTGTCTGAATTAGAAAGACTAAGTTGTGAATGTAAAACAGAATGGGAACAAGAAGTAAGAGGTGAATCAAAATGAAGGAATACATAGATGCTTCTATATTCTTAGGAATGCATAGCACTGATGAAAAAACAAGAATCGCCTGTAAAAATTACTTTGTTACTAGATTGAATGATCAGGTTGGAATGAGTCTAGAGCAAGTAGGAAAATGTGACGATGTAATTTGGCAATATTCCAGACAAGAACAAGATGCCTACTATCCATTTATGGATAATCTTCATACTATAATGAATATACTGAGATTAGCCTATGATGAAAAAGATATCCAAGAAGCAACAACTAATCCAGACTTACTGGATTTAAGCATAGCAGATAGATTGACTGCTGGAATGGCAATTGCACGAGGAACTGAATTGTATTCACTGAATCAAAAATTAGTTGGCAAAGAGTATGTTCGTTCTCCAGAAGCTAGTAAAGAACTTTCTTTTCCGCTGGACTTGGAAGATTTGTATCAACAATCTTTAGAGGTGAGAATATGTACTCAGGAATAATCCCTCCATTAGTAACTCCTGTAGATTATAAAGGGAATGTTTGCGAACAGAGTGTAAAGAATCTTGTTGATTTTGTTAGACTATACTCTACTGCTTTAATTCCAACACTAAGTTCAGGAGAAGGTTGGGCTTTAAACGATAAGCAATGGGAAGATATGATTAGATTCACAATTAAACATTCTTCAGAATTGCCAGTTTTAGCAGGAGTAGAATACAAAACAACTGAAGAAGTTGTGAACAAAGCTAGAGAAGCACAAAGATTGGGTGTTGATGCTGTTGTAGTGACTACTCCATTTGAGAAAGATATTACTCAAGATGAGATTTATCAACACTTTCAACAAATCAAAGAAGTTGGTGTTCCTGTATTTATCTACAATGAAGAAGCAATCTCAAAAAATTCAATAGAATATGAAACAATTGAAAGAATTTGTAGATTGGGAAATGTTGTAGGAATTAAAGAAGCTAGTGGCTCTGCTGATTTCACAAGAAGATTAGTTGATTCTAAGTTATGTGTTCCAGTATTCCAAGGATGGGAACATCTTTGTTATCAGTCTAAAGGAGTAGATGGATATATTGTACCATTAGCTAATTTAGAGCCAAAAGTATGTTCAGAGATGTTAAGAGATCCTACTGCTGAAAAGCAGATTGGAATTGATTCTCTTTGTAAGAAGTACAACATTCTAGGAGAAGACTGGTATGTTTTCTTGAAAAAGGAACTACAACAAAGAGGAATAATAACAACCGAGAGAGTGATTTAAATGATATTTGATATGCTTAAGCAGAATAATTGTAATGAATTACATATCAGATATGATATAGACTCTGGTTGTACGTTTGTTGTTGCTCTTAATACAATCTATCATAATAAAGGTAATGGCGGAACTCGAATGAAGAACTACTCTTCAGTGGGCGAAGGAATAGAAGATGCTTTAAAATTAGCAAATGCTATGACCAAAAAGTGTGTTGTAATTGGTGAAGAAGACAATGGAGGTTATAGTGGAGCAAAGGGAGTTATTATTGGAGATCCTGCAATACAAAAAACTCCTAAAATGCTTAGAAATTATGGTAGATTTGTTCAATCTCTTAATGGTAGATTTCAAACTGGTTGTGATATGAATATATCTCCTAGTGATTTGGAGTATATGGCAGAAAGAACTCAATATGTTGATGGACTTCCATCTACTGGTTTGGGTGATGGTGGAGCTGCTACTGCATATGGCATAATTGTTGCTATGAAAATACTTTGTGAACAAAGGTATGGAACTGATAGATTGAAAGATAGATTAATTGCTGTTCAGGGAGTTGGAAGTGTTGGGTCAGCTTTAATTAGAAGATTATCTGATGAAGGGGCAGAAATTATTGTAACTGATGTTGATTCTGATAGATTAAAATCTGTTGCTGATAGATATAATGTAGAAGTTGTAAGTTCTGAAAAAATTTATTCAGTAAAATGCGATATCTTTTCACCTAATGCCTGCGGAGATATTTTGACAGCAGAAAATATTGAAAAATTGAATTGTGATATTGTTATTGGTGCAGCTAATAATCCTCTTGCTGAAGGTTTACGTTCTGTCAGTCAAATGCAAAAGAGAGGAATTGTTTTTGCACCAGATTATGTTGTAAACATCGGTGCACAAGTTTTAGCTATCTGCGAAGTAGAAGGCAAAAGCTTTGATTATGCTAATAATAAAATTAAGGGTATTATTCAGAGGAGACTTCAACAAATTAGTTTACAAAATGAAACAATGTATGAAGCTGCTGAAAAAATAGTGCATCAAGAAATGTTAAGAAACTGAAGATAATGACAACTAAATATATCATTTACAGGAATTCAATCTCCACTTCAAAACCATCTTGTGTTGGATATTCCTCGACAAGCGCTGGAATAAGATTACTGTTGTATTTTTTTATTTTATCTGCATATTGTTTTGCACTGCTTCTTGGAATGATTAAACGGCATTTGTTAATATCAACTATTATCTCTTTTTCAGTGAGTGTCAAAAATTCTAGCAGCTCTTTGCGAACAATTATCAGCTTCTCTAAAAGATAATTTCTGTCAGCATTTTTTAATTTCTCTTTATAGTTGAATCCTGGTGCAAGCTCTTTGAGATAAATGCAGCATCGCAGCAGAGTTCCATCTTCAGTTCTTTCGTCAAATGGAAGTGCAACATTTTTTGCCCGTATCTGTAATCTTTTCCTGATTTGTACACTATCTTTTAATTTTGCAGTGCAAAAATGAGCAGCTAATCCTTTCTGTCTGGTATATTCAAGTATCTTCATTGCCATCTCTTTGCTTCCTTTTACACCATAACTAATATTATCTTTTGTTTTAAATCCTTTTAATGGCAATGTATAATGTTTTGTTCCTGTATCTGAGAGTTCAAGCTCATTAAGATTAATGAATGATACTTTATCTGCGATATAGTCTATCAGTTTCATTGTCTTTTTTTCATAACCAGGAATTGCAGGGATTTCTATTCCAATATTCCAGTTAAACTGTTTTGCAATTTCAATCCTATTCCATAGAGAATCATCATCCAAATCTGGGTGAAATCGTATCTCATCAAGTCCTGTATTATATAATTGCTGTAATTTTTCTTTTGATACAAGTTTTAATGGAGTATATAAGTGGATATGAAATCTTTTTCCAAACTTATCTTTTAATAATTTTATATAATTGCAGCATCTGTCTAGATTCGTCAGTGGATCTCCGCCAGTAATTCCAGCGCCTTTTGCCTGTGTTAATTCTGCTTCTTTTATTAATTCTATAGGATTGTTTGGATCTTCTAGTTTCCATTCATTAGCATAGACAACATCATTGCCGAACTTCTGTTCTCCAACAGGGCAATAAAAACATCTTTGCGGGCATAATCCTGTAATAAATAACACTAATTTTCTTCCTTGCACGCAATATGCGCAGCCTTTTGCAATATTTCCAGTACACCATGAATGCCATGGGGTTTTGTTTATCTTCAGTATTTTCGTATTCATTTTGTTCATACAGAAAATACTATTTATCAAGTAGATTTAAATTTTGTCTTTTCTTAAATCTGTTTATGGTTTGTAATTTGTGATATGATAACAACTATTCATGAATTGTCCTTCATATTCAATTGATTTTACTTTGTCGCCAATATTTAAGCTTTCAATGAATTTGTCTGGTCCAAAAAGCGGCGCTTTAAAGCCATCTACAATAATTGCACTTCTGTAATCAGCATAACTTCCTGCATTTGGACTTATACCGTTAAAAATATCACATTCTGTTTTTCGTACAACAGTTGCATCATTAATCTCTCCTGTACTGCATGATTTTACTATTGAAGCTCCTGTAAAATAAAGAAGTATACTTGTTGCTATTGCAAGTACTATTGGTTTTGGTTCTTTTTCCATTTCAAATAATTCCTCCTATAATCACAATGTCCAAATATGCCATGAGCAACATTTAGTTTGTAGTAATCTGTTTGATGAGTGGAAGATATTAAGTATGTGTCCACAAGTGTTGAGAACAATCGTAGGTGTTTTTGTTCAAATATACCAAAAGTCGTTTTTTAAAATATCGAAATCAGAATCTTCTAGATTTTCACATTCACAACTACAATCAGATTCAGGAGTGCCTTTTGGTTTTTTACATACATAAGATTCATTTGTTCCGCATTTTACGTCTTTGTAGTTGGATTCTGGATTAGAACATAGTTCATATTCTTCGTTGCATCCAACACTAGCCAATGTAATTCCAACTGCAACAATAGCATTCCCAATATATTTCACAGTTGCAGACTTAACTCTATCAATCAATGAATTTTCATTAACTAATCTTACATATAGTTTTTTTTCTAACATATTCCCACCTTTGTTTATTTTTATTAATCTGATTAATTTACCATTCCTTACCTGGTTCATCAGGAGTAGGATTATCTGACACACAATGATATCCAGTTTTAGTTTCATCGTGTTTATTGGTATAAGTGTAAGACTCACAAGAATATCCTGGACTACATCCTGGTTCTGAATATCCTGTTGCTCTATTTCCAACAGTGTGGGAACAACCTTCGCTAGATTCGCTTCCACCTCCACTTCCACATCCAGAATAAGATGCGCTTCCTAAAACAATTCCAACAGCAACTACAGTATTTCTGGCATATTTCACAGTTGCAGACTTAACTCTATCAATCAATGAATTCTCATTTGCTAATTTTATATCTAATTTTTTTTCCAACATATTCTCACCCAAATTTATTCAAAAAAAATGGGTTTAATACCCCGCAGCTCTGCTGCGACCCATTTTTAAGAGTAAAAATCCCTTTTTTGTTATTGAATGCCCCGCAGCTTAGCAGACTCAAAGCTGTTAGAGCTGTAGCTATGCATGTTTTTATTTTCATGATAATCTACCTAAACATATTTACAATTCATTATTCAATATTAGGTGTGTAATAACAGGAGCAACAACTTAAATAATCAATACTTCCATGTTTAACAATACAATGAGATGCTTCATATTCACTAGCTGGCTTGCATCTACCTGAAGAACTTGCAGTTTCACAATAAAGTTCTATACAACATTCAGATTCTACATCTCCATTTTCTGATTCACATCCGACACTTCCAAATGCAATTCCTGCAGCTAAAACAGTTTTTCCAACATATTTTACAGCAGCTGCTTTAACTCTATCAATCAATGAATTCTCATTTGCTAATTTTATATCTAATTTTTTTTCCAACATATTCTCACCCAAATTTATTTTTATTTTGTATAAGCTCCAACAAAAATGCCAGCTGTTAAACCAAGCTTTACATTTTCATCTCCTAATTCTGAAGATTCAAAATTAGCGCCAACTCCAAGTAATCCTTCACCTCTATAGCCTATCTTGAGAGATTGTCTGCTGGATTGATGTCCATCAATATTAACTATTGTTCGATTCTCGAAATAAATCATTACAGATTTTTCGTTGGGAATATAACTTAATTCAGCTACAAACTCACCTGTAAAATTTTCACCAAGTATTACTTTTGCCCCTGCATAACTCTTAAAATAATCTTTTTCTCTTGAAAAAAAAACTCCGACTTTTGGAATCATCCATCCTTGTATATGCAGTTCACTTAAGATCCCAAAATTTTCTGCGAAGTTGAAATACATGCCATCTTCAATTGAAATTCTTGAACTTTCAACATAACCAAAATTATTTCTCATTGCAAACATTACATTTTCTGCAATCTTGGCATCAAGTCTCATCTCAAGATTAAGTTCAATTGGTGGAACATCGCTTCCACTGTTATAACTATATGGAGATGTATTCTTTATTTCATCTTCAAATTTATGATGATATCCTGCTCTAACTTCAAATGAATCTGCTTTAGCGGGGATGCTGTTCAGCAGATTCAAAGCTGTTAGAGCTGTAGCTATGTATGTTTTTATTTTCATGATAATTAGCCTCGTTAATTATTATCCAAGAGGGCATCAATAAAAAAACTAATAATAATAATCAAACTTTAATCATCACACCAACAGCAGGTATAATCTTTTGATTCTCCTGTTTTATAACAACCATCTCTGCATCCATCAGCAGATAATGCACTTTCATAATAACCTAATTCTTTGTCTAGATTTCTAAGTGTAGTTCCTTTTTTTTCTTGACTTGCATAATCTGTTTTTAATGCAGAAGATCTATAATTCATTGAATTGCATGAGTCGTCTGTGCCATTTGAACATTTTCCTCCCATTAATACACCAGTTGTTGCTAATGCTGCTAATCCAGTTACAATTTTTTTTGTTATATTTTCTAACATTTTTCTCCCCTCCTATTATTATTAATTTTTTGGTACACATTCTTTATGTCCACTTTGGCCTTTATCCCTGTCGCTTCTATCTCTATCATATCCTCTATCATTCCAATCTTTGTCGAAAACGGATGATGATGAGCTAGATGAAGAGTTACTGGAGTAACTAGTCTTACTTGCGTTATATTTCTGAATAACTTCATAGCAAGGATGTCCAACTGGATAACTAACATTACTATGGCAATCATACCAATCACCATTTTTTCCTTGTGTTGGAAAAATTGTTGATCCACATGATTCTACAACTGTAATTAATCCTAATGCTGCAATACCCTTAGATAATTTACTTAATTGTTTTTCTAACATATTATTCACCTTTTCAAAATATATTCTCTATACCTCTTTTGGCTTTCTGATTATTTCTCTGATGAATTATCTGAATCAATTATTTTTGATAAACATCAAATCCTTTATTCGGATCTACTTTATCAAATCCCATTTTAATCTCCTGCCAATCGAATCCATTATAGATTGGCTTTCCATCAAATCCCATCTTCATTTCTTGTCCATCAAATCCACTGTAGATTTCTTTTCCGTCAAATCCCATTTTCATTTTTTGTCCATCGAATCCATTGTAGACTTTTCCATCAAAACCTTTATTTGGCTCTACTTTATCAAAACCCATCTTCATTTCATGTTCATCAAATCCATTGCTGATACCTGTTTGAGCTTGTGCACTTCTGCTCACAAATTGCATTGCTGGTTCGTATGCAACAGGTACAACAGCTAATGACAATCCAATTACTGCACCGCCAATATATTTTTTTATTGAATTAATTTTGTTTTCTAACATTTTATTCACCTCGAACTTTTATTCTGTTTAACACTTTGTCTAATCTATATCTTATTAGTCATATCAAATATAATAACTATCTTATCTAATATCTGACAAAAAGCATAAATTTTAAATACAATATATCATTTCCGTAGAATTATGTTCAAGAACAAATTTATAGGTCAAGTAATGGAATATGATAAGTATGGAACTAAAAACTCAGAGGATTTCAAAATGAACCTTATAGATAGAAAGATTTTATATTTATTATGTTTAAATGGCAGAATCTCAAATACATGCATAGCTAAGAGATTAAGAATAAAGAGAGAAACAGTAAGCTACAGAATCAAAAGAATGTCTGATGAAAGTTTTTTACATGGTATAATGACTTTGCTTGACAACAGAAAACTTTGCATCAAAAATTATCTCATCTACTTAAAGTTAAAGACAGTCTTGAATGAAAAAGAACTGTTAGACTTCTTATTTAAGCTGAGAATTCCACTAGTCTAGCGAACGAAGTGAGCGGACTAGTGGTAAATCATATAAATAACTTCTTCTCAATAAAAACGAAGATTGACCTAA
>JAGVYW010000008.1 GCA_018303075.1 Candidatus Woesearchaeota archaeon
AGAAATTCAACAAAAATACATTAAATTAGGGATTGTCCCAAAATACATTCTTGATAACTTAAAGCGAAACCCCGAGTAATATTGCATATAATATCAGGCTTAAACGAAGTAAATTTCCCTCTAAAAATGCGACCTTGTGAGCCGAAGGCGAACAGAGCTAGAGCATTTTTCAGAGATGGAAATTTATTTGGGTGAGGCACGAGCCAAGTGCTGAACCGTTTAAGCCCTGTTAAGTGAGGTTTGCCGTAGGCAAAAGCGCAGCGTCCCGACGAACAGCGAAGCTGTGAGGAAAGTTTCTGAGGGGCGCGTTTTTTCAAGCTCGCAGAGCAATTATGAAAGAGAAGCAAGGTGTGGGGCTTAACTTAGACTTTCTGTTAAGAAAGGTACTAATTTTCTCTCTGCTCGTCTTAAATTTTCTTGATATGTTTGTCTTTTAACTCCTGATATTTCTGCCAATTTTTCTAATTCTATTTTTCTGGGAAATTCATAATAATCATATTTTACAGCAAGTTCTATTGCTTCTTTCTGTTTCGGAGAAAGTTTCGGATAAATATGTGGCAAAAAAATATCTGAAAGTTTTGTTTGTTTTATATATATTAGTTCAACATCAAAAACAGGAACGTCCATAATCTTCATTAAGGTTTCTTTAGTCCAACAAGCTAATTCCCAATCTTCAGATCCATCTACTCTTTGAACAACCGGTTTAACTTGTATTATTTTTGGGTCAAAAGCAGGAGAATAATATCTTTTTTCTATTGGCTCTTCATTCAATGTAAATATGTAATTTCCTCTTTGTTCAAGTTTGTTAATTGATTTTTCTTTTTTTAAGTCCCTAATGAATTTTCTTTTGTTTTCTTCTTTACCCTGAAGAATATGTAATTCTGTGTAGTAAAATTTCTTTTTTTCTGTCCATGAATTTATTAGATAGACAAAATCTGTTATTTGATATTTTATACATCGGGGTCTGAGTAAACAGTTCTTATGCCATATTTTGAATTTTGCTACCCACATAAATGTATTTAATCTTCATTCCTATATAAAACTTTCTATTATTCCTGCATATGCAGGGTAAAATTAGATATAATTGTTAAAGAGTATTACTACTTATGAATAATAAATATAAAATACAATTGGTATTTCCAGAAGGCGGATCAAAGTTATCAAGCTCTGGAGTTTTGCCACCGGTGGGTATAATCTCACTAGCCACTTATCTACGAAGCAAAAGACCAAATTTAGAAATTCAATTATTTGATGGAGAAGTAACAGCACAAGATGGAATAATTGCGAGTTTAAATGGAAATATAGTAGGGATTAGTATTACAGGAGCAAATTATCATAATGCTTTAGAAATTGCTAAAGAAGCAAAAAGAAGAGGAGCTAAAGTAATCTTAGGTGGTTCTCATGCAACAGTTAAGCATAGACAAATATTAGAAAAACAAACTGAAATAGATGCTGTTGTAAGAGCAGATGGAGAAACAGCATTATATGAATTTTTGGAAGCAAACATAACAGGAAATCATGAGAAACTAAGGGCTGTGAGAAATTTATCATATAGAGATGCTGATGATTCAATTAGAGTAAATCCAACATTAAGAAAATGCGAAGAATCAGACTTGAATGATATTCCTGCTCCAGATTATTCATTATTAGGAGGTTTACTGGAGCAATATTCTCAGAATTTTCAAAATCATTCTTACAGAAAAGAGGGATATACAAGATTTGTAAGTTTGGAATCTCAAAAAGGTTGTGCAAAAACAGAAAGAGAATCTGAAAAGAAAGGAAGATGCAGTTTTTGTGCAAGGATAGATAAGGGTTTGAGAAGATTAAATCCTCAAGAATTTTGGAGCAGAGTAAGACAACTTTATGACCCTGATGGTAAAACTATGGTTTGGGACGTTTCTGATAGTTTTTCAGGTGCAATTTCAGAAAAAGATGATTGGTTAAAACAAGTTGCCGAAGGCAACCAATCCGATTTAGAAGGAAAAGTTAGCTTTAAGATTTTTGGCAGAGCAGATGAAATGGATGAAAAAAGTATAAAATACCTAAAGCAAATTGGAGTCTATGAAGTATTTATCGGATTTGAATCTGGAGACCAGAAAAAACTTGACGCGATAAATAAGGGTTCAACGCTGGAAGATAATCTTAAAGCAGTTGAAAATCTAAAAAAATATGGAATACAAACTTATGTAAGTTTAGTTTACGCTCTGCCTGGTGAAGATTCTCAAAGTTTAGAAAGAACATATCAACATACGAAAGAACTCATTGAAAGAGGAAAAATTGCAGGAATTGGAGCAAGAGTATTATTTCCATTAGCATGGAGTGTTGACCATCAAAGATTATTAAGAAAATTAAGAGAATCCGAGAAAGCTGACTTAGCTGAAGAAATTAAAAATTGTGATTATTATGATGCAGGAGACTTACAAAGATTATGGATTGAACACATGACTAATACGGACATGAGTGAAATTATAAAATATCATAAAAAAATAATGAACTTGGCAGAAAGTTATGGAATAAATATCAATGACGAGCAGAGATTATGCTTATCGTAAAGCCCCACACCTATTTAGTCATTAGCGCCCCGAAGAAATTTCACTTAACGTATGGAATTTAACGAAGTTTTTTCTCCTCCAAAATCCGAGCCTCGAAAAATGATGCAACCCTACATTTTTCAGAGTTGCGAGGATTTTGAGAGATGAGAAAAAATTTGGAGAAATTCCTGTTAAATACTTTTCCCATACGAAGACTTCATCCATTAAATCTTTTTTAGAAAAAAAAGCTTTCAAAACTCAAAAAATATATTTTACATTATTCTCTGTTTAAATTTTTCTTGAAATACTTATTTTTCGTCTAAAAATAAGTATTTGAACATAGTTGGCACTGGATAGTCCCCCCAAAACTATGAACTTTTCAGAAAATTTATGCTCTAACCCACAACGGAATTTTCTTTTCTCTTGCTATTTGTATTGCTACAATAATTCTAATATTATACGCAATAAATCTCATTGCCATTTCTCTTCTTTGCATAAACCATTTTTTAGAATAAAGTTGATCTCCATATCTTTTTTTTAATGCAGAAAATACTGCTTCAACTTTATTTCTTTGTCCGTAGATTCCTTTACAAATCGACGGAAATGTAAGCCACAATTTTTGTAATTTGCTCCAAATATCAAGTCCACTTAACTTTGCATTTGATTTGAAAGGTGAAAAAAAGGCACTTTTTTATTTGCAACAAAACTTGCATTTTTTCTGTTACTATATCCTTTATCTGCAAGAATTAGTCCAAGTTGTCTAGATGGTTTTCGACCTTTTCCTGTTTTAGTTGATGCTGGGAGAAGCATAGCAACTGAAAAAAGAATCGGTATTGCTTTTTCAAGCAATATTCGGTTTCGAACCGATTCGATTTGTTGGTTGAGCCTAGTTTTAGGCTCGCCCATTTATATTAGTAGAATTAACTCATTAATTTAATTTATGGATGAAGCCAGTAAATGGAAAAGCTATTAAGATTGAGGGTGGAAATTTTAAAGTGTTTAGTAGAAGATTTTGTTATAGATAGTATTATCGCAGAATTGGATGCAATAAATATGTACGAACAGATGGCTGTTCTCGCAAATGTGTAATATTCAATAATTATTTGCTTTAGCTATATTTTTGCATTCCAAACATATTCCAGCTAGTTCAATCTGAAAATGACAAACATCATCCATAGATTCTGAAAGAAAGTCAAGATTCTTTATAGTAATATGTTTTACCTTGCCGCATCTCTCGCACTTGTAATGTACATGATTTGTCTTATTACTGGAATAAACTTTTTTATTGCCGCATACAAAAGAATGGATCTCACCATCTTTCTCTAGTTTATTAAGAAAACGGTAGATTGTAGCAAGACCTATCTTCTTCTTCTTTTCAGTAACATTTTCATAGATTTGATACGTATCAAAAAAAGACGAAAAAGTCTTTATCAGCTTATACAAAAACATCTTCTGATTAGTCATCCTATACATGATTACTATGAATTCAGCTGGGATATATAAATCTTATTGAGAATGGTTATCAATAAGATTTATATATAAGAAACACTTCACAAGCAAAGGTGAATTAAATGAATCTCGTATGGCTATACACATTGCTCAGTGTTCTTATTGTAAGTTTAATCTCTTTAATAGGTGTTTTCTTTTTAAGTTTTAAAATAGATAAATTAAAACAGATATTAATTTACTTTGTAAGTTTTGCAGCAGGAGCTATGTTAGGAGATGTATTTATTCACTTGCTTCCTGAAATAGTTGAGGAGCATAGCTTAACAATTGAGATATCAGTCTATATTTTATCAGGTATTCTGGTCTCATTTATTGTTGAAAAGATCATCCATCTGACGCACTGCCATCATGATATATACAACAATGACTGCGAACATAAATTATCAGAGAAACACATACATTCAAAAAAAGAATATTTTAAACCATTTTCATTAATGATATTATTTGGAGATGGAATTCATAATTTCATAGATGGCATCATCATTGCTACCTCTTTTTTATTGAGCATACCAACAGGTATTGCAACAACAATTGCAGTTATATTTCATGAGATTCCACAGGAGATCAGTGATTTTGGTATATTGATTCATGGAGGATTTACAAAGACAAAAGCATTATTGTTCAATTTTTTATCTGCATTAACTGCAGTTATTGGAGCTTTACTTACATTATTTATTGGTTCAAGGATTGAAGGGATTCTTACATTCTTGACAGCATTTGCAGTAGGAAGTTTTATCTATATTGCATCATCTAATTTCATCCCTGAACTGCACAAGGAAACAAAAATAAGAGTTTCTTTTTTGCAGCTCATCACATTTATACTTGGCGCTGGAACAATGTTCTTGTTATTATTTTTCGAATAAAAAAACTAAAGTTATATAAATATAAGTAGATTCAATAACTATATGTTTCAAAGAAGAATTTACTCATTTTTATTTATATTAATTGTATTTCTAACATCAGTTTTCATAGTTTCAGCTACAGAACAAAACTACGCTTTAGTCGATGATATGACCAGTGACTTTTCACTTAGTTCAACTATCCAAATTGAAGAAACAACAACAGATGCATTTGTAAAAAAAGTTTCTGCTGAAGTTTCATTCTATCCAAGAAATGATCCACGACAACAAGGTTCATTCTTAACACTTGAACCAGATGCAACAAATGTAAATGACAATATAAAATTCATCTGGGAAAATCTAAAAGAAAATGAGTTATTCTTTAAATTAGTCAACAGGGTAAAAACAGAAAACGAATTAGTGAAAGTAAAAACTAAAGTTAATTTTCCATATAGCAAAGTCCCAGAGGATGCACAAAAATATCTACAGGAAACACAGTTGATGGATTATAATAATATTGAAATAAAAACAAAAGCATCAAAATTAGCAGAAGGAGAAGACGATGCATATATTGTAGCGCATAATATTGCAGTATGGATTAGTGAAAATATTAATTACAGCTTAAGTTCATTGACTGCAGAAGCTTCATTGCCAGCAAGCTGGGTTATAAAGAATAAGATGGGAGTCTGTGATGAGATAACTAATCTATATATCGCAATGCTTCGATCGATTGGCATTCCCGCAAAATTCGTTGTTGGAATGTCTCATACAACATCAGAGTTATTCTCAGAAGATTGGGGTGCTCATGGATGGGCAGAAGTGTATTTTCCAGAATATAGCTGGGTGCCATTTGATATTACATATAATCAATTAGGCTATGTAGATGCATCTCACATAAAATTAAAAGAAGCAGTTGATTCTGCAAAAACAGGGACAAAATATGAATGGGAAGGAAAAGATATAACAATTAAGGTAAAAAAATTAGATCTAAAAGTCAATGTGATTACAGTTGGAAAACCAATCAATGACAGAATTGTTTTAAATGCAAAATTATTATATCCTGAAATTGCATATGGTTCATATAATATCTTAGAAGTAAGAACAAAAAACACAAACAATTTCTATGTGCCAACGCAGATATTCCTCTCAAGAACAAAAGATCTTGATATATTAGATGATGCACCAAGACAGATTTTATTAAAACCTTTTGAAGAAAGAGTCTTATATTACAAAGTACGAATAAGCGAAAACTTGAATAATAATTATATTTACAATTTTTACATAACAGCTTATACACAGCTTAATGAAACTTCAAGCACTTCATTCTCAGCATTACAGGACGGAGAAAAATATTCATTCAAAGAAGTGGATGATTACATTAAATCAAAAACAAAAAACACTGAATCAAAAAAATACACACAAAATATTCAATTAGGATGTATAACTGAAAAACAAGAGTATCTTCTGAGCGAAGAAAAAATAATAAAATGTACTATTAACAACAAAGGCAATACTGTAGAAAATAATATTTATGTTTGCTTATTGCAGGATTGCGAACGGATAAATCTGAAGATAAATGAACAATTTGAAAAGAAGTTCATTGTAAAAAATGCAAAACTCGGCTTTAATGAATATCAAATAACCGCAAAAAGCGCAAATATTGATATGCTGGATATAACAAATATTAATGTTGTTGACTTGCCTGTCATAAGGATAGTTGAAAAGAACTTCAAAGAAGAGATTTCATTTTCAGAGCCTGTTGAGATTGAGTTTACAATTGACAAAGACTCTCTTGCACTTCCAAAAGAGATCAAAGTTAATGTTGATTACAAAAAACTAAACAAAAACTGGAATTTTTCGCAATTAGACAACAAATTAACATTCAAAGTGCAGCTGCAGCCTTATGAATTAAGTGAAAAAGAAAATTCATTTCAAGTTAAGATACAATACAAAGATGATAATGGAAAAGAATATCTTTTAGAGGACACAATAACAATAAAATTAGCAGATTTAACAATAAAAGATAATATCATACTTCTCACAAACAAATTATTATATTCTCCTGAAAGATTATATACTCTTTTATTGATATTGCTTGTTATTGTAATGCTTTTATTGATAATGATATTTTTTAAGAGAAAAAAGAGATAATTCTTAATAATTATTACCTAATAGAAAATAACCCATTTGTCTCAAGTTCTAGGCACATCTTAGGTATTTCTTGAGAAAGAATCACACCATAAACAGCAGGTTTATCATTATAATCAGCACTTACCATATGATGTAACTCTGTTACAGTTTTTAAAGAACCATTTGCACCTGAAAAATGATGCGAATATAATGTAAAGTGATACATCCTTCCATCTCTAGACTCATCAATGCATGCAAAGAGATCTTTAGTTAATTTAATATAAAAATGAACCACCCCATGTTTACTATGAAAAAGTATATGATGTTCTGCTGTATAATAATCAAATCTTCTTTTAAGACATAATCCATCAATACCAAAAGCTGGATAATAAACACCACGTGGTTTAGCAACAAAAGCATCAAGATCATTCCGAAACTCTTCGACAGAAGCATGTTGATGCTCCAAATCTCTTTCAGCAAGAATAATATCAACTAATCTTTTGTCTAATCTATTATAAGTGTTATTAGTGCCTGTTTTAGTACCTGTTTGATTACCACTAACAAATCCCATACAGCATCACCATAAACATTAGCATAAGCGAACCACATAGAGAAATAAAACAACTATAAATAGCTTTCTAAATATCATATAAATGGAAGTTACATAAGATTCCTGCAAAAAGAATATAAATACAAGCATATTAAATCAGAAAATGCTTGATATAAAATTACTTAGAGAGAATCCTGAAATAGTAAAAAATAACTTAAAGAAGCGAAGAGATGAAGAAAAACTAAAACTGATAGATATAATTCTTGAGAAAGATAAGAAAACTAGATATCTTACAGTAGAACTAGAAAAACTAAAGCAGCGAAAGAATCAGATGAGTCAAGAGATAAACCAAGCAAAAAAGCAAAACAAAGATATTGCTCCATTATTGCAGGAGATGAAGCAGCTTCCTGAAAAAATAATTCAAGTGGAACAGCAGACAGCACAATTAAAAGAAGAACTATTATCTAATTTACAAAGATTGCCAAATATAATGCATGAATCTGTACCCTATGGAAAAGATGATACAGAAAATATAGTAGTTAAGACAAGAGGAAAGATAAAAAAGCAGAAGTTTGAGATAAAGTCACATGCAGAACTTGCAGAACAGTTAGACATTGCTGATTTTACAAATGCTGGAAAAACAACAGGCAAAGGATTTTATTTTTTGAAAGGAGACTTAGCATTATTAAACCAAGCATTGATTAGATTTGCAATTGATTTTCTAATAAAAAAAGGCTACACATATATTGAACCGCCATATATGATCAGAAAAGCAGTATGCGATGGTGTTACAGATTATGAATTTTTCAAAAACATGATTTACAAGATTGAAAATGAAGATCTTCATCTGATTGCAACATCAGAGCATCCAATTGTAGGATTATTTATGAATTCAACAATTCCAAAAGAAAAACTGCCGTTAAAATTTGTAGGCTACAGCGCATGCTTTAGAAAAGAGATTGGCAGCCATGGTGTTGATGAAAAAGGTTTGTTTAGGGTGCACCAATTTCATAAAGTTGAGCAAGTCATTTTTTGTGAACCAGAACAAAGCTGGAAACTACATGAAGAGCTGTTGGCAAACTCTGAAGTATTGTTCAAAGCATTAGAACTTCCATATCAAATTGTAAATGTATGCACAGGCGATTTAGGTATTGTTGCTGCAAAAAAATATGATTTAGAAGTATACATGCCTCGCCAGCAAAAATACAGAGAAGCATGTTCTTGCAGCAACTGCACTGATTATCAAGCAAGAAGGATGGATATCAAATTTGGAGTTCCTGGAGCTGCTGGAAACAAATTTGTTCACACATTAAATAATACAGCTATTGCAACATCTAGAGCATTAGTTGCAATTCTAGAGAATTATCAGAACAAAGATGGAAGTATAACTGTGCCAAAAGCATTAGTTAAATATATGAATGGAAAAAAGAAGATTGGAAGTAATGTTTAACACCATAAAAATGGAGGAAAAGAGATATCATGAAACTCTCTGGCTGGATATTTATCATCATTGGAGCAATTACATTAATAACTGCTTATTTCTTGCCTCACTTACGATTCTTTCTCTATATTGGATCAACAATAGCAGCTTATGGTTTAGCAAAAGTAATCTTTAATTTCATCTTCAAAGAGGATAAATCACTGCAAAACTCTACTAATTATGAACAACTAGCAGTAAAAGAACTGCAAGAAAGTAGTTGTAAGCGTTGCAGGAATATTATAAGAACATATGATAATTTCTGCAGCTATTGTGGATGTAGATTGAAGTAGAATCAAGTTAAAGTAACTCAAGTTCTTAGATATAGCGCACTAGCCACTATAAACACTCTACACTGGTCACTGGACATGTGTGCGTAAGATATATAAACATAAACTAATTATAAAGTAAAAAGTGGTTTTCAAAGCTAAAGAAAAGCACCCCGCAAATTATAAAACCTATTTTGGATACTGGAAAGATGATGGGTTTATAAAACGAAAATCAGGAAGAGAAGATTATAAAGAGAAATGGAACGAAATTAAAAGTCATTGGTTAGAAAATTATAGAAATAAAGAAGAAATAGACGGATTTAGTATAAAAAAATGTGTAACTGCCAATGATGAATGGTGCGTTGAAGCATATATTATTACTGATTATTCTAAATTGAATGAAACAGATTTTATTCAAGCATTAAAAGAGTATTCAATATTCCAATATCTTAAGGAGGAAAAAGGAAACACGCCTATAATCTCTTCTAAAGGGACTAATAATGGGATTTATGGATGGTTTAATATCAAACCAAGATATAAACATGTTATTTCTGTACCTAACACTGGAACAGTTTGTTATGCTTATTATCAAGGATATGATTGCTGTATTGACGATAATTGCTTAGTGATGATTCCTAAGAAAGAATTATCTATGAAAGAAATGATATGTATTTCTCTATTGATTAGAAAAGATAAAATTCGTTATTTTTATGGAAGACAAGTTACTCCAGAAAGATTAGGCAATACTAAGATTAATTTTAACTTTTCTATGTTTAATCACGTAAAAGTTCAAGAATTTAAAAAAAAGTCATTGACTAACAACAAAATAAAATTAGATACCAAAAATTGGAAAAGTTTTAGGATTATTGACTTATTTGAAATTAAGAAAGGTGAAAGATTAGTTCAAGAAGAAAGAATTGAGGGTAATGTTCCATTTATTACTGCAACTTCGGAAAACAATGGTGTTGTAGACCATATTTCTTATGAAAAATTCAAAGGTATTAAACTACCTGCAGACAAAAACGGAAATCCAGACTGGCAATTTATGGAGAATTATGTAAAATCATTTCCATACAGTTCAAATCTTTAATAAATAAATCATAATCTGCCACAATTGCCTTGCTTGGAGAATTTTGCTTTACAAAATTCTCCTAACCATAATTGTTATAAACACATCAGTATTCTCTTTTTTCTATGTCACTTTTCGATACCATGTTAAAAGACAACGAATCATTATTCAAAAACGATATTGCTTTAGACTTTTCTTTCCAGCCAAAATTAATAAAATACAGGGAAAACGAGCAGCGCCAGATTGCTGCATGCATTGCTCCATTATTTCAAAAAAGAACTGGAAAGAACATTCTTGTTCACAGCCCTCCTGGTTTTGGAAAAACCATCGCTGTCAAGCACATCTTTCAAGAGATTGAAGAAGAACAAGAAGGTGTTACGCCTATTTACATCAATTGCTGGCAGAAAAATACTTCTTTTAAAATAATAATTGAGATTTGCGAGCAGATGGGATACAAATTTACGCAGAATAAAAAGACAGAAGAGCTCTGGAAAATTATCCAGCAGCAATTAAACAAATATGCAGTTGTATTTGCATTTGATGAGATTGACAAATTAGAGGAATTTGATATTCTCTATGCGCTTCTCGAAGAAATTTATCGAAAGAGCATCATCTTTATCTCTAATTACAAAGAATGGTACAATCAATTAGATGAACGCTTGCGCTCAAGGATGATCTTAGATCTGCTTGAATTTAAATCATACAATGAAAAAGAGATTGCAGGCATATTAGAAGAGCGAAAGAATTTTGCATTTTATGATAATGTTGTTGAACAAGAAGCATTTGCAGCGATTGTACAAAAAACACTGCAGACAAAAGATATAAGAACAGGACTGCACCTTCTTAAAGAAGCTGGGAATATTGCAGAACTACAATCATCAAGAAAGATTACAAAAGAGCATACTGAAAAAGCAATCAGCAAGTTAGATGCATTATCTGTGAAGCAAGATTTGCCATTAGAAGAAGAGGATAAAGCATTGCTTGAGCTTATAAAAAATAACAATGGAGAAAAGATTGGAGAATTATTCAAGAAGTTCAATGACTCAGGACATATTACAGCATACAAAACATTTCAAAGAAAGATTGCAAAATTAGAAGATGCAAGTTTTATAACAACAAAAAAGATAACAGGCGGTTTAGAAGGCAGCACTACAATAATTCAGTATCAAAGTGTCAAGAAATTGACTGAGTTTTAGGTATGTATTTAGCAAAGATTTAAATATTCATTAGTATTACATGTAATACATGTGATGAGAATATGGTTATAACAATACGAAACGTTAATAAAAACACATGGCATAGATTTAAAGTTACAGCACTAAGTTCAAGATTAACTGTAGGTTCTGCACTGAATAAAGCATTAAATAGTTGGATATATTCTCACTCTAAAGAGAATGAACAGCATTCTTACGGTTTAGATATTAAGCCATTTAGAACAAAATCTGTTACAAAAGATTTAAGCAGAAATGTAGATAAATATCTATATGGTGAATAGTGTGGCTGTTTTACTTGATACTTCCTTTATAATTGCCCTTGCTTTAGAAGAAGATTCAGACCATTTGTATGCAGTTGCATTAAATAATCAATTAAAGACAGGAAGATTTGGAGCAACTTTTTATACAGATTATATCATCAATGAAGTTCTTACATTGTTGCGAAGAAAAAAAGTAAATAAAGAAAACATAAAACAGCTTGCAGACATATTATTTATGAAAAAAAGACAGTTGCTTCTTTCTAACGATGATATTGTACAAAATGCAATCACAATATTCTTTCAATATAAGCGACTAAGCTTTGTTGATGCTTCTTCAATTGCATATGCTCGAATGTATAAAATTAGTAAGATCTATTCTTTTGATACTGATTTTGATGGTGTTGAAGGAATTGAAAGAATCCATTAATAACAAAATAAAATGGTGATAATAATGCGTATAGAAAAGACAGTAAGCAAAGATGAGTTTTTAAAAAACAAGTCAGCATATCTCAAAAAGATAGCAAATGGAGCAGTATTTATTTATCCAACTGATACAATCTATGGTATTGGTTGTGATGCTACAAACAAGAAAGCAGTTGAAAGAATCAAAAAAATAAAAGACCGATTTCAAAAGCCGTTTTCTGTAATAGCTCCTTCATTAGATTGGATAAAAGAAAACTGTGAAGTTTTTGGAAAAGCAAAGGATGAGTTAAAGAAGTTGCCTGGTGCATACACATTTATATTTGCATTAAAAGTAGAAAACTGTGTTGCAGAAGCTGTAAATCTAAACTCAGAAACACTTGGTGTACGGTTGCCATTGCATTGGTTCACAGCAATTGTGAAAGAATTAGATGTTCCATTTGTGACAACAAGTGTAAATAAAGCTGGAAGACAATTCATGACTTCTCTTGACAATCTAGATGAAAGCATAAAAGAAAAAGTTGATTTTATCATCTATGAAGGAAAAAAAGATGCAAAACCCTCAACTGTAATTAATTTAATCGACGGAGAAGCTGTTGTTGAGAGATAGTATTACTTCCTATTAATCAAATACACCATCACAACAAACAAGCTTTCTCCCCATCCTAATGGAGAATTTTCATTATAGTTTGTAGAATTTGAGAAATACAGCTCAGGAACTTCTCCATATTTATTTACTGTAGAAAGCGCTTTCTTTTCATAAAACAATGCTTTTTTTCTATTCCCTAATCGCTGATAAATTATAGCAAGCCATGAAAATCCAAAGCACCACTCTGCTTCCTCGCTGATTTTGTCAGCATTGGTATTATAATACATATCATTCTTATACCTGATTACTCCATTTTTCTTTACAAGATGATACTCTACATTTTTTAATATCTCATTGCGTTCATTAGCTGTTACAATATTATATGGCCAGATCAAAGAAAGCAGCGCCAGATCAACAAACTTTTTGTCTGATTCTCTAGGCAAGATCCTTCGCAGTGCTTTTTCCCCTTTTTCTATCAGCTGCTCAGAAACATGAATTCCAATATTTCTGATGCTCTTCAACCCAGCAACACATGCTCCTATAGAAGATGCATGTACTTCTTCATTCTCTTCCCACATTCCAGAATCTTGATCATGCCAATACTGCAGAGTCGAGAGATAATCAACTAATTTCTGGACAATCCTTTTCTCGTCTGTAGTTTCAATTATTGTTATCTTTCTTTTTTCAAGCTGGCCAATGCCAAACAATATTGCGCCAACTGCATCATTCTGCTTATTTCCCCATTCTTCCCAAAATTCATCAAATGTATGCGGATGATATCTTGCATGGATATATTGATGCCTATACTTAGGTTTTGCAGCAATTGCATTGTCAATCTTAGATTCATGTTTAAGAAATATCTTAAGAATTGCTTTATACGTCTTTTTTATTACATCATCATCTTTTAAAACAAGAAACGCCAAACACTCATAAAAATTATCTCTTAACCATGACTTATCATATCCATTTGCTGAGTTTTTTTTAGAGGCTGCAAACAACCCTGAATTATACTGCAAACCTTTTAATATCTTAAGATGATGCCTCAGCAAACGTTTATAATTGATATGTTTAAACAAAACTTTTCTTGGCATTTTGTTTTCACTTCCATATTTCTTCAAAAGAGAAAATAACTTTTTCTTCTGCTAAAAACTCAGTAATTTCTTGCAACCCTTCTTCTTTTACGATAAAGACTGTTGGACTAATTCTCTTTCCTTCAAATGCATCAATCATTCCATTATCATTATAATTAATCTCTTTTCGACCAAACAACGTTCTGATTATTTTTACTCGTTTACTAATCTTTTGAATTGGATTAAATTGAAACAAGAGATATTTCTGAAGATTAGTAGCTGAAGTTTTGGAATAAAGCGCTATGCCTTCTTTATCTATTGAATTTTTTAGTTCCCATTCCAACAAATCACCAATTTTCAGGCTAAACTTGTTTGCAATACCACGCAATTCCCATTTATTCTGTTCGATTGAATTAAATTTTTTCAATGCATGAACACTTATTTTCTTAATTAATAACTCATTTTTCTTATCAGTCTCTATGAAAATATCAACATCACTTTCTTTATCAAAATCTCCTCGTGTACATGAACCAAATAAATAAATTTTCTTTATCTGCTGCTTTATCTCAGGTTCTCTAAATAAATAACTAATATATGCATAACAATATGCAAGAATTATTTGCCTATTCAATAGTCTCACCCAATTCTTTCAGTTTTTGACTAAGCAATTCTTTGACATCTAAGAAATTCTTAAGGACAAGTTCAATTTGTGCTTTTGTACTTCTTCCATAAATAAGATTATCCCTGTTTTCTTCAAGTAAATACAAATAACCATAGATAATTTCTTTATCAGCAAAATATACCGTTAATTTTCGTTCAATCATTGGAGCAATTTTTTGGCCTTTTTGCGGCCGTTCAAACCAATTATGTTTGACAATTTTTCCAGTACTTATTGCATTTATCTTATGCAGATACAATTGTAGCAACTCAACAGAACAACTGCTGCAATGAAACCCTATTGTTACTGGCCGTTGTTCTATTCCTTTATCGATTGCATCATTGATTTGTTCAAGATGCTCCTTAATTCTTATTTTATGCTCTTGAATACTACCCATATGGTATAATAAGTACCATTACTATTTAAATATTTTGGTTTATTCTATACCTAGTAAAGGGTATATTTTATACCAGAAAATTTATTATATACCTCCAATTTCTTACTTCTAATGAAACTCGCAGTCCTTTTCTCAGGCGGAAAAGATTCAACATTTACTTTATACTACTGCCTTAAGCAGAAATTGGATGTAAAATGTTTGATCACATTAAAATCAAGCAACAAAGATTCTTATATGTTCCATACGCCAAACATTAACATAACAGAACAGCAAAGCAAAGCTCTAAACATTCCATTGCTTGAACAGACAACTTCTGGAGAAAAAGAATTAGAATTAGAAGATCTAAAAAAAGCGATTATTGCTGCAAAAAATAGATACAGCATTGATACCATTGCAGTTGGCGCTGTTCTATCGAATTATCAATCAGAACGCGTCAATAAGATATGTAAAGAACTTCAATTGGCATGCTACTCTCCATTGTGGCACAAAAACCAAGAACTCCTCTTAACAGAAATAGTAGACTCAGGTTTTGAGATAATCATCCAGTCAATTGCAGCAGATGGATTAAACAAAAAATGGATTGGCAGAAAGATTGACAAGCAAGCAATTGCAGAATTAGTGCAGTTGCAGAAAAAGTTTGGCTTGAATCCTACTGGAGAAGGAGGAGAATACGAATCGCTTGTGCTTAACGCACCTATATTTAAAAAGAGAATTGTTATTGAAAAGAGTTCTATTATAATGGAAAATGAATGCACTGGAAAATTAATTATAGAAAAAATAAGATTAGAAGATAAATAATAAAAAAGTCTATCTTTATTATTATCTCTATTTATTATTATTTCTATTTTTTTAAGCCATTAACATCTTCAACTGTATGATCAAATACAATCATCTGCTGCAGCTCTTTTAAACCATCATGCACATTTTCTCCTCTAATCATTGCATTATACTGTCTTTTCATCTCAACAAATACATCGTTTGGCCTAAAAATAGTATTTTTTTTGGTAGTTGGATCATATAACATATGGATAGCTTCTAATCCTGTTGCTGTTCCTGTTAGAAATGCAGATCCATATAAAGGTTGATTTTGATGATTATATGAAAACAAACTATCTACCTTAAAACTTTCTTCAATTATAGTAATTCCCAAAGCTCTTGCAATTTGTATTGCAGTCTCTCTTTTTGTACCTGGAAGAATACACCTTGAGGTTGGAGGAGTCCATAACTCTGTATCATTATAAAACGCAAAGAAATTTGCACCTGTTGCCTCATCTACATTATCATCCATATCATGGATCAATGCATCATCAAACTTCTTTCCTAATTCTCTTGCTAAACCAACTGTTGCCCAATTTTTAACACTGCCACCATAACCATAGTTTGCCCCACATTTATGTTTTCTTAGAGGATTTACTATACCATCTGGATAAACAGCTAATGCTGGATTATTAAGATAAGCAGGCCATTCTTGAACCATTACTTCTAAAGAAATATTATGTGTTGTTGAATGCACCCCAAGCCTGTTTTCAGGATGGTCTAACCTTGTAACAAGCGGTCGAATATATATCTGATCATTCTCAGGAGTGACTAATTCTTCAGCAATATTCATTAATAAATTCTCTATAATTAAATTTTTCACAAACCTTTTATCTTTACCAAAAAAGACATCTTCACCTGCATTGTATTGTTTTAAATGTCTGGTTACTTCATCAGGAATCACAGAACTATCAGAATCAGGAGCAATCATATATAATGCACTCATTGATCTAAATAATCTATCAATATGCTGGTCAAAATTAATGATATGTAGCTTGCCTCTTCGCTTATCCCAAAATGCACGAATCCCTTCAAATACACATGTACCATAATGACGAACATGATCAAATGGATTAAATAAAGGCAGTTTGCTAGCACCTATATCTCGACTTCTAAGCGTATGTTTTTCTCCACCTTTTTTTGTAACTACATATTGTGTAACTAACCATTCATACATTTTATTCATCAAAAATCGAAAACACACTTTCTTTTAAAAATGTAATTATTTTTTAGAATAAATTCTTAATAACATAAATCGATGTCACCACTACACCATAACATTTATAAAGTCAAAGTATTTTTTATTTACAATGAAGATATTAGCAGCAGGAGATTTCCATGGAGATAAAAGCCAGGCAAAACGTTTGGCAGAAAAAGCAGAAAAAGAAAACGTTGATTTAGTTATACTTACAGGTGATATTGCTCATATGGATAATTCTGTAGATGGTATTATGGGTGCATTTCTGGCAAAAAAGAAAAAGGTATTATTTGTTCCAGGTAATCATGATAGTTTTGCAACAGCTGATTTTCTGACTGAGTTTTATGGTGTTAAGAACATACATGGTTATTCTGTAAAATATCAAGATGTTGGTATCTTTGGCTGTGGATTTGCTAATATTGGATTAAATCAATTGCAGGAGAAAGAATTCCACAGCACATTGAAGAATGCTTTTGATAGTATAAAAGATTTCAAAAAAAAGATTATGGTAACACATGTACATCCTTCAAGTTCAAAAATGGAGAAATTTTCAAAATTCATCCCAGGAAGTTCTGGCGTACGAAAAGCAATAGAAGAACTGCAGCCAGATATCATGCTATGCTCGCATGTCCATGAAGCAGACGGCATTGAAGAATTAATTGGAAAAACAAGAGTTATAAATGCTGGCAGAAATGGGAAGATTATAGAATTATGAGTAATTTTTAGTACTTCTCCAAATCCTCAAACGTAAACTCAGGATCTTCTTGTTGTTGTTTTTGCTGCTGCCTTTTAACAATCTCTGTTGAACCAAATGGCACTCGCATAACTTCTTTTTCCTTGATTTCAGAATTATCAAAATCATTACTATAATTATCATTCCCTTCTCCATTAGTCTTATCAATTTCTTGCAGCATTCTATTTAGAAAATCTTCTGTCTCTGGATCCTGATTGCTTACTTTTTGTTGAATAGGAGCAACATAAGAAACTTTATTATTTTTAGAATGATTTAAATCAGGATCTAATCGCTGAATCTCATCACGTGGTTTTCGTTCTTCTAAATTTATCTGTGGAACTTGCTGCTGTATTGGTTGCTGAATTGGTTTTACTGCGGGTTGTACACGCATTGGCTGCTGCATCTGAATAGATTGCTGTATTTGCTGTGGTTTCTGCTGTACATTTTGCTGCATAGTTTGAACCACAACATTTGTTTTTGGCTGTTTATTGAGAAAATGATTTAATATTTCAATTGCTTTCTGGATATCCTCTTTTTCATCTTTTGTTGTATCTATAGTTATTTGCATGAATCATCTGTGGAGTGTTTTCATTTATATAATTTGTGTAATTTTATTCAAACACTCTCTGCCAATTTTGATAAATAATATTACTTACCTCAATCTGCTCCATTTTCTTAATCTCAGAAATCTTTTTAATAGTATAAACTACATTTGCAGGCTCATTTTGCTTATTCCTCTCAATTCCCAAGTAAGGGGCATCTGTTTCTGTAAACAACTGTGTCAAATTAGCCATTTCAGTAATCATTTGAAACTGATGGCTTCTTACAATATTTACAGGGATAGAAAAATGAAACCCATGCTCCAATCCTAATTTCACAAGGCTTTTTCTGCCGTGAAAACAATGCATTACTACTTTTTTTGCATTAGAAGAAACAAGCATATTAATTGCATCTTCTTCAGCTTTTCTAGAATGCACAATAATTGGCTTTTTTAGTTTTTCTGCTAAACTAATTATCTTTTCAAATCCTTCTTTCTGGATTTTTCTATCTTCAGTTTCCTGATAATCAAGACCAACCTCTCCAAAAGCAACAAACTTTTCCTTATTTTTCCGCATAAATTCAAGCTCTTGATCAATATCTATTTTCTCTTTAGAAATTTCTTCAGAATAATTGACAGTCATCTTTGTAAGTTCAACAGGGTAAAATCCTAATGCAGCCTTTAATATACTATCTTTCTTGACTAATTCCAAAATCCTTCTGTTTGAAGCTGAATTTACACCATTTAATACAACAGCTTTTAACCCTACATCCTTTGCTTTAATTATTACTTCATTAAGATTTTCTTTAAAAGCAGGATGATCAAGATGTGCATGTATATCTACGAGTAGCATTTATTAAGATGAAGATTAGAATTATAAAAATGTGATTGTTTTGAAAAAAATAAGGATGGCCAGCGAGATTTGAACTCGCCCTAGAAGATATCTTTCTACCCTTTTTGTCTCTTTTGGAAGAGCAGCAGATAAGGATGTAGTCCACAGTCTTCAGTGCTACCAGACTACACCATGGCCATCATGGTAGAATACTAGTGGATATATTACATCTATATTAATGTTCTTTTTTTAATAATTTTTTGCTTATTCGCAAGCTCATTCTTTTGTATTGTGAACGAACAGGCTGTGTCACAATTATAGGTTGCGGCTCTGGTATATCTTCAATTATTTTTGTTTCAATCCAACTTGGCAAGCCAAGTTTTTTTCCACATAAACATTTCTTTGCTGTTACATCAACTGTATTTTGTGGTT
>JAGVYW010000009.1 GCA_018303075.1 Candidatus Woesearchaeota archaeon
TGTTTGATGGCTCAATTAAGAAATTCCTAAAAAACAATGGTACTATACTTGCTTGCGGAACTTGCTTGAAAATAAGAGAAAAGGAAATCGGTATGTGCCTTGTTTCTGCAATGGAAGATATGCTAAAGATTGTTGAAGAGTCTGATAAAATTGTGACATTTGGTTAATATTCTTTCTTGCGTAGCAAGACTATCTGTGCGAAGTACTTGGGCGGGCGGGGGCTTCCGTTCGTTTTTCGTTTCGTAGCGAGGGGGCAAATTGCAACTAACGTTAGTCCCTTGTTATATGACCATAGCGTAACGCAGTGAAGCTAGAGCGCAGCGGGGCTTTAGCGTATTTTGATGGCAATTTAATAATAATTTTAAAAACTTTTATTTCATTATTTCTTCTACAGTAGCATCAGCAAATATTTTCATAGTATCGAATATTTTTAGCCGCGGATGTTTAGGAATTAATAATTGGAGGTCGGTGCAAGCCAGTGCCACACAATCAACATCTTTCTTCTCGAAGTCGTTAATAATTTGAATAAGGTCTTCTCTGTCTCTATTTTTTTGTTGGCCAGTAACTAAGTTCAGAATAAATTTCCCCATCTTTGTCTGTTGAAAATCATCGGGAGTTGCATAAGCGATTCCAGCTTCTTCAAAAGCAGTTTCATATAATTTATTCTGAATCGTTGCCGAAGTAGATACTATGCCAACCTTATTCAAATTATTTTTCTTGAGGAATTTTACCGTTTCTTCGATAATGCTTAAAACTGGAATATCGACAGCGTTCCTGATTTCTTTAATGAAAACATGGAGAGAGTTGCAAGGCATAACTAAAAAATCGGCACCGGCGTTTTCTAATCTCTTTGCCCCATTGACCAAAAATGGGACGTATCTCTCAGAACCTATATTGTTAGTTATCAAATCCTCTTCAATTTGATAAGGCAAAGGAACGCTGGCGATTATTATTCCAGGTCTGGCCTTTTTAGTTTTTTTATGACACGAAAAGACTATATCGAGGTAAAATTCCGACGTTGTTTCAGGTCCAAGACCTCCAATTATTCCTACCGTTTTCATAATAATATTGTATATTAATAAAAGTTTTTAAAACCTTCGTTTTTTATTCCTTCGTTGGGTTTAATACCCCGCAGCTTGCTGCGATTGGGATAGGCGATGTCTAAAGTAGTTTTATTGTAGCAATACAAATAGCAAGAGAAAAGAAAATTCCGTTGTGGGTTAGAGCATAAATTTTCTGAAAAGTTCATAGTTTTGGGGGGACTATGCAGTGCCAACTATGTTCAAATACTTTTTTTTCTAAAAAAGATTTAATGGATGAAGCCAGCTTTAACGAAAATTATATAAACTACTAGAATCAAAAGAGTGTATGCTATTAAATCTATTTTTGCTGTTGATTGGAATGTTTTTTGTATGGCTTAGCGCTGAGCTGATTATTCATGCGTCTAAGAAAATTGCAAAATATTTTCAGTTATCAGAAACTTTTTTTGGATTGACTGTTTTGTCAATAGGAACGTCATTGCCAGAAATAGGTACACATATTGCTGCGAGTTTACAAGTATTAGCGGGCAATGATGTATCTGGATTAGCAATTGGCACAAATATTGGTTCTAATACTGTGCAAATTACTGCAATTCTTGGAATAGTCGGCTTTTTTATGCTAATCAAAGCAGAAAGAGAATTTTTACGGAAAGATTATATGTTTATGCTCGCTTCAATTGTACTAGTATTTCTGTTTTCATTGAATCATTATATCAGCAGAACTGAAGGCTTTTTGTTAGTTACTATCTATTTAATCTATTTGTATTATCTTGGTAAGAAAGAATTCTTTACTTCAGGGATTAATCATAATCATAAAAAAAATGGCAATGGTCTTCTAAAAAATGCTTTTTTCTTGGTAATAGGATTGGTTGTATTATTATATGCTTCCTCATTTGTTGTTGAAAATGGTGAGAAATTAGCAGAAGGATGGGATGTAAGTGATTCATTAATCGGAGTTTCTTTAATAGGGATTGGTACAGCTTTGCCAGAATTAGCAACTGCATTAGTTGCACTTAAAAGAAAATCATCAGGAATGTCATTAGGGGTTTTAGTTGGCAGCAACATTACAAATCCATTGCTTGCATTAGGTATTGGAGTATTAATTTCAGGGTATACAGTAAGCAATACAATCCTCTGGATTGATTTACCTGTTTGGTTCTTTATGTCAGTAGTAGTATTGCTTTTAGTTGCAGCTAATAACCAATTAACAAAAAGAGATAGTATTATTTTATTATTTCTTTATTTCTTGTATATGGGATTTAGGGTGTTTGTTATACAATAAAAAAATTGTGTAAAAATTGCTATTTTTAGTATTTGTATTGTGAACACAGTGGACAAGCAAATACTAACATTTATATATATTCTATTAGTTCTTTAAGGATTACAGCGGAGTGGGGGAGTTTGGAGTTCCCGTCGGGCTCATAAGAGAGTCTTTGAAAAGAGATTCAATGCGAGACCCGAAGGTCAGTGGTTCAAATCCACTCTCCGCTAGTTCTTTATAATTAGTGGTGATTGTTATGAAACTAAAAAAAGAAATTTATTATTATTAGCAAGTGTCTGTGCTATTGTATATTGGGTAATTGGATTAATAGAGAATTGGAATAAAAAGCTTTAAAAACAAACTTCATTCTCATAACATAACATGCCACCGTGGCACAACCTGGTACTGCGGTAGATTGCTATAAAGCATCTGTTTGAATATGCAATCTGCTTGGATGATAACAGAATCTCTGCAATGATCTACTGCCCGCAAGGGCTTCCCTGTTCAAATCAGGGCGGTGGCGTCTTTTCTATTCTGCTTTTTTTATCGCACAATTATTGTTTGGTTCATGGCTCAGTCTACAGCTTTCGTCCAAACAAAAGTTGTGCGAATCTAATTGAGCGAAAAATAGCTGAGCACGGCGTGGTTGTTCCATCCACTAGCCACTATAAACACTCTGCACTGGTCACTGGACATGGAGCTGTGAAGTATATAAAGAAGTTCGTTCTATAATAGTTTTACTCCGTTCGTTGCAGCAGGTGTTTTTGCTGAGTACACGCAGAGAAAGTACTCGCAATGAAAGTCATTTTTGTTGAACAAAGTTCACAAAAATGTTAGTTGAAATAAAATGCGAAAAGCAAGGAGTTGAATAAAATGGAAACACAAAAGAATTTACCGGTGAAAAAGCTGAGAGCTGGTGCAATCTCAGTTACAATATGGGAGAATAACAGCACAAAAGATGGAATAAATAGTGTATACAATACCATTTCTTTAGAAAGAGTATACAAAGATAAAAACAATACTTGGCAAGCAACTAATTCATTTAGAGTACAAGATTTGCCAAAAGCTGCATTAATCATAGAGAAAGCATATGAATATCTTGTTCTTAATGATAGAGCTCAAGAGGCCATGTAAGATATTCAGAGAAAGCATTGTTTTTTCAATTTAATAAGAGAATCTGGAAAATCTTCCATATTTTCTATTTATTTTTTTCATTTTAGCGGAAGCTCTCTCAAAAAATCACAGAAGAGTATATTAAAGACTAAAGCATAAAAAAGTTTAACAGGCGCAAATCTTTGTATCATTATTACATGATTATCGCACTGTCATTAAGAAATAAATTTTTCTGAACGCAGTTCGGAAAATTTTTAAAAAGGTGAACCCTATGTTAGCAAAAAAGATAGAATTAGAAATGGAACAGATGGAAACAATGGATGAACAACAAGATGTACAAGAAGATGTTGAAAAGAAATCAACAAAAAAACCAATATGCTTAGAAGATCTGCCTGGTGTTGGAGCAGCAACAGCTGAAAAACTACGACAATCAGGATTTGAGAATCTTATGGCAATAGCAGTTGCTTCTCCAGGAGAATTGGTTGAGACAGCTGGAGTTTCAGAAGCAGTTGCGCGAAAAATGATCAATTCTGCTAGAGATGCATTAGATATGGGATTTGAATCTGCTGATGTTCTGTTAAAAAAAAGAGAAAATATCACAAAAATAACAACAGGATGCAAAGCGTTTGATGGTTTGCTTGGCGGCGGATTTGAGTCAGGAGCAATCACTGAATGTTTTGGGCAATACGGTAGTTCAAAAACACAGATTGGGCATCAATTGGCTGTAAATGTGCAGAGTTATGGTGAAAATGCAGTTGCAGTATATATTGATACAGAGAATACATTCAGACCTGAAAGAATCAAGCAGTTTGCAGATGGAGCTGGATTAGATCCTGAAAAAGTGCTCAAAAACATAAAGGTTGCAAAAGCATATAATTCTGATCATCAGATGTTATTGGCTGAAAAAGTAGAAGAATTAATAACTAAACAAGGCTTAAATGTCAAGCTTGTTATTGTTGATTCTTTGACAGCACATTTCAGAGCAGAATTTATTGGCCGCGGAACTTTAGCAGAAAGGCAACAGAAATTAAATAAACATATGCATACTTTGTCAAGATTAGCAGATATATACAATCTTTGTGTTTATGTTACAAACCAAGTTATGTCAAAACCAGATCAATTCTTTGGTGATCCAACTGAAGCAATAGGTGGGCATATTGTTGGCCATAACTCAACATTTAGAATTTACCTGCGAAAAGGCAAAAAAGGCAGCAGAGTTGCAAAACTTGTTGATGCACCAAACTTACCAGATGGAGAAATAATGTTTATGGTCAAGGAAGAAGGTATTAAAGATATTTAATCAAAGAATTTTAGTTTTAAATTATTTTTTCTTTTTTCCTTGATTTTCAATTAACTTTAAATACTCAATCTGATTATTATTTCTGAGAGCTATGCTCGAAAAAATAATAATGGGTGAATTTAACTATGTATGGAAACGATAGAGGATATGGAAATAGACCAAATAGAAATTTTGAACAGAGAAGTTTTGCTCCAGTCAAAGAAGGAGAAGAGTTAGATGTAGTAATTGAAGCAGTTGGTGAAAAAGGAGATGGAATCTGCAAGAGAAATGGATTTGTATTATTTGTACCTAATACTAACGAAGGCGACGAAGTAACAATCAAAGTAACAAAGGTTCTAAAGAAGGTTGGTTTTGCAGAAGTAGTTTCTAAAAAAGAGAAGTCTGCAGATGCTCCAGCGAAAAAACAAGAGAAAAAAGCTGAAGATGATATTCCAAAAGGCGAGGAATCAGAGAATTTCGGTGAAGAATCATCAGAAGCTCCAGCAGAAAAAACAGAAGAAGTTCCAGAAGAACATAATGATTCTGAAGATGTTCCTGTTGAAGAGCATAATGAAGAAGCTCCTGCTGAAGAGAAAAAAGATGATATTGACGAACCACCAACGCCTTAGGTTTTAAGCTTTTTATTTTATTTTTCTTTCTATCTTCTATAGCATAAACATTTATAAATAATCAATAGTTTCTTCTCTATATTACCCTGTATTGAGAAAAGCTGCAAGGGACTCAATACAAGCTTTACGGGTGAGAATAGTAGGGCAATAGGAGTAAAGTGAATAAGTAAAGTATATTCAATTCTTTCTCTATTGTCGAATAAAAAATGAACGGAGTGAGTTTTTTATGTCAGAAGAAAATTTAATGGTTCCAAGCAAAGTATACCTTAAATCAGGAATACATATTGGTACAAAATTTAAAACAAAATATATGGATCAATTTATCTATAAAACAAGACCAGATGGATTGACTGTGATGAACTTACAGAAGATTGACGAAAGGATCAAATTGATGTGCAATATGGTATCACATTATAATCCTGAAGACATCCTTGTAGTATCAAGAAGAGAAAATGGATGGAAAGCAGTTAAATTGTTTGGAAAAATGACAGGCGTTCGTGTATTTGCTGGAAGATATCCTCCAGGAATATTAACAAATCCAGCATTAGAAACTTTCCAGGAAGCAAAACTAATTATTGTTACAGATTCATGGCCAGACAGAAATGCAATCAATGATGCAATGAAGATAGGTATTCCTGTTATTGCATTATGTGATACTAACAATCAATCAAATAATATTGATTTAGTTGTGCCTTGCAATAACAAAGGAAAGAAAAGCCTTGGATTGTTATTCTATGTCTTATGCAGAGAATATATGTTAGCAAAAGGTATGATTAAGACAAGAGAAGAATTTACAACACCAATCGAAGAGTTTGGTGATGAATAAATCAATCTGATTTATTTTTTATTTTTATATATTATCTGTGCTTGAATGCTGCTCTGGATACTTGGACAAAAATTATACTTATGGACTTGATAAATGTGCAATGCTGAATAATCTTTTAAAATATCATTGAATCTTGTTTTTATGTCCATCATAATATCTCTAAATTGTTCAGCATCTTCTACTTCTAAATCTATTTCAAATTCCCATGAACCTAAAGATTTTACTATGTAGATAATGTTTGGATTAGTTCTGCAATATTCTCTTATGGATATTTCTCTCTTTTCAGAGATATTCCTAAATCCAATAAGAACTTTATAATGTATATATGGATATTTTGATTCGTTTGGAACAATATTGTAATGTTTTATCACTCCTGATTTCTCTAACTTTTTTATTCTCTCAACAATAGCATCTACACTGAGTTTTACTTCTTTAGAAATATCAACTGCTGTAATTCTTGAATCTTTTCCAAGCGAAACAAGGATTTTCCAATCATTTCTATCCATTTTAACAGGTGCATGAACAGCACCAAAAAAAGATTCTCTATATGGACTTGGTTTTTCTTTACTAATCAAATAATCTCTAACAAAATAGTCTCCTCTTATGATTGTTGCAATCTGCCTCTCTGCGATATATCTGCCGAAATTCTTATTTAATTCTGTAATTGTTTTATCTAAAAAAGCCATGTCTTTTGCCCATGTTCCAAAGGCAAGATCAAATTTTCCATCACAACTTGCCACCCAAACCACATTAGGATGATTTATGAGAAAATCAATCAGCTCTTTTTCTTTTCCACTGTCAAGATTTTGTAGTCTTAGAAAGTTTTTATGAACAGTAAAGCTGAGTTTTGAAATGTCTATCACAGAATAGAAGAAAGAAATAATCTTTTCTTTAATGAACCTTTTTATCCTAAATCCAACTACTTGTTTGGAAAGTCCGACTTTTTTGGCTATTCCTGAATTTGTCTGTCTTGAATTTACATCTAATTCATATAGTATCTTTCTATCTTTCACATCAAGTTTCTTCATCACATTAGTACCAATTCTTGTATGATATATAAATTTAACGATTTTGTAAAGAATATCTCTAAGAAGTTTAATATACTCGTTACTACTTAAATATTACAACATGGGTGAGAGGAAGCTAGAGATTACAAAAAAGTTAGAACGTTTAAGCCAAGAAGGAACTTTAGATGGATGTATTGCAATATTAAATCTGCCTAGTGCTAACTATTGTGAAAAAAGAGCAGAATTGATTTATGTTGATGGGGAATTACAACAATCTTGTTTTGGCTGTGTAACACAAGGTATTAGTTCAATGAATTGTCTAGATATTGAGAAGATTAAAGGTGTTATTGATTTTTTTGCTAAACAATATAGAACACAGTTCATCACAATAAATGGCAGAGGAGACCCTTTTAATCCAAGATTAAAAAAGGATAACATGGAGAAAATTATTTATGCACGTGAAAAATATGGGACTCAAGCATATGTGTTTACAGCTGGAAATAATTTAGACGAAAGAACTTGTCAACTATTAGCAGGCAATGAAGTAAACATTATGATTAGTTTATTTGGGAATTGGTTTATTGATGCAGACTTCTTTGTAGGAATAGAATATCCAACTGCATCAAAACCATTACAGAATCAAGCAGAAATAGCTGAAAATTTGAGGAGATTAATCAGAACTTACAAAGAACATCGAAACCAACCAAAAGAAGGAACTACAAGAATAGGTATGAATTATGTTGTTTCAAAGCGGGATTTGTTTGATGATGGAGCTAAAGTAAGAGCTTTGAAACAAGCTGCAAATGATTCTAAGATATTCTTTGTGGTCAATACATATTTCCAGAAACATCCAGATGATTATACTCAGAGATTGTTTGAACAGTTTGCATATGAATATAGCGACTTTCATATGAGGCATAGTACAGTAATAAATGGATATTGCCAAATGGGGGCTGGTTCTTCAGCAACAATAGATTTTGATGGAATGTTGTTAAGATGTCCATACATGAATAATGAAGAAGGAGATGGAAGATTTCAGAATCTATCTAAAGATCAAGTTAAAAGAGTTCTTGAAAGATATATGGCTGATAGATCGTATCCATGTGTAATACGAAAGCAACAGAAGTAAGAACTACACAATGTTTCTATAATTTCACATGCGCATGTTTTGCTGGGTTTACTACCATAACTATTGTGTCTCCTTCTTGGATCTTATAATTATCTTCAGGCAATGTGTCTAATCCTTTTTCTTCATTCATTACTCCAATAATTATTGCTTTGTGGCCAATTTTTTCTTTGACTCTCCTTAATTCTTTTTTAATAATATCAGAACCTTTTTTTACATCATATTCAATTAATTCGATTCCGTTTTTTGTGCTATAAGTTGTTGCTTCCATTACCCATTGTACAATTGATGGCTGGTCTACTGCAATTGATAATAATCTTCCACCTATTGAAGAGGGACTGACAATGTGGTCTGCGCCTGCACGTTTTGCAATGCTTATAAATTCTTGATTGTCAATTTTAGCAACAATATTTATCTTTGGATTTAATTCTTTGGTGATATGGATTGCAAGCAATACGTCTGAGTCATCATCCATACATAATACCATTGTTTCTGTTTCTTTAACATTGGCTTTTAATAGAATATGTTTGTCTAGAGGTGTTCCTAGAATGAAAGTAACGTTTTCGTAATGTGCTAATCCTGGATTAGGTTTGTTATCAACAACAACAACAGATTTATTTTCTTTTATAAATTCTTTCAATACTGCTTCAGCTGTGTTGTTCCAGCCAGCAATTATATACTGTTTTTTTCCTTTTGCTCTTTTCAAGCCAAACACCCCTTGTACATTTGTAGAAACAATCTTTTCAGTCATCTGCGTAGCTAAAAAGCCAAGCATGCCTATCCCAAGAATCATGGTAATCATAGTTACAATAATACTTGCATTTTTCGTTGGAACATTGTCACCATAGCCGACAGTTGTTACTGTTGTAATAAGCCAATATAATGATTTAAATAATCCTTTTCCTTCAAAATAATTAAATAATGTTAAACTTAATGCTGCAATCAATAAGAAAACAAGAAATCCTTTGAATTCTCTACTCTCAGATATAAATCTCTTTATTTTATGATGGATCTGTTCTTCTTCTCTTTCAAGTATTTGTTCAATAAAATGCTTTTTCTTAGTAATATGCTCATAAACATGGATTTCTGCCATTGAAATTATTTCTGGATATTGTGATATATAAATCTTATCTTCATTCAATTATTATTAAGTGTTCATAACTGCTTCTTCAAATCCATGTTCAGCAATTGTAAAAAGGATTTCAGCTCCTTCTTTGATATGCCTATGTTTTTTTAAAACTGCTTTTCTATATGTCTTGAATTTTTTTAATTCAATCAGACATTTGCTTCCGTAGTGCAATAGTTCTCCACCAACCATCTTAACAGCATCTCGTTCGTCAAAGTCTGAGTATACTTGATTAGTAAGCAATACTGGGATTTCATGCTTTCTTGCAATCTCTGTCAAATATAACAGCTGCATGCTTAATTCATTATTAACTGCTTTTGTCTCTCCAATAGCTTTTGAAGCTCTTCCTAGTTCAATCCTGTATAACATACCAATTGTGTCAATAACAACTAAACCAATTTTTTCGTTAATCATGGAACGTAGTTTTGCAATTTCTTTAATCTGTTCCTCAAAATTCATGGCTTTTAATACATATATTTGTTGAAGAACTGATTGGTCATTGCACAATTGCAATAATCTATTTACAGAAAAACCTCCTTCTGTATCAATATAAATCACTTTTTTTCCCTGCTTAACTGTAGCAATGCTTGCTAATAGACAAAGTGTTGTCTTTCCTGTTCCAGAAGGACCATAAACAGTTGTAATAATATCTGTTTCATAGCCTGTTTCGAGTAATCTGTTTAATACTTTACTGCCTGAGTCAATCTTTTTTGTTTCCATGATTTAAGGAGAGTAAGATTGTTTATATAGTTTAGTATTTTCGAGTTCATTTCATTCACTCAGAAAATACTATAACTCAATAATTCGGGCGGGGATAACATAAACCATTTTTACCATTAAGTATAAAAAGACAAGTTATTACTTATAAAAATATGGAGCTAATCATCAGCAATTGTATTGGAGTTTTTGTTTTGCGGGATAAACAGATTATTGACAAAGTTTTGTATAAAAGCATTGCTGAGATGAAAAATGCTTCGCGTTATGAATCACAGTTCCTGCAAAAATATCATAGTGCGAAAACAAATGTTTCTTATGTATTTCCTAAGACAAAAGAATTTGTAAAAAGATTCTATGAAGCAAATGTGGTACTTACCAGAAATGACCTAAAAAATGCAATCGGCAAGGATCAGATAATCATACATTGCATCAACAGCATTGATGAATTAAACAAAGCAATCAATCTGCTTGTTAGGAGATTACGAGAATGGTACTCATTGTATTTTCCTGAGTTAGATCATAAATTAAGCAATAATGAAGCATTTGCAAGGCTTGTATTTTCTAAAAATAAAGAAACATTGCTTAGAGAATATAATCTGTATGATTCTATTGGCGGTAAAATGTCAGAGGATGATATTGCTATTATTCAGCAGTTTGCACAAAAGATAAGCTATTTGATACAGCAAAAAGAAGAAAATGAGAAATATTTAGAAAAAACACTTTCTGATTACTGTCCTAATCTGCAAGCTGTTGCTAATACTTTGCTTGCCAGCCAATTTATTGCACATACTGGAAGCTTAGGAAGATTAGCAGAATATCCTAGCAGCACTATTCAGATTCTTGGGGCAGAAAAAGCATTGTTCAGGCATATGAAAACAAAAGCAGCTGCACCAAAACACGGCATTATTATCAATCATCCATTGATTGCAGCAGCAAAAGCAAAAGAACATGGAAAGATTGCACGACATGTTGCAGCTGCAATAAGTATAGCAGTAAGAGTAGATTATTTTAATGGCAGTAAAACTGTTGGAAAAGAATTGCGTGCAAAATTAGAGAGACAATTTGGAAAGCATGGGGAATAAAATGATAACAAGTTCACAATATCAAGGAGTATTTGTTGAGAAAAAAGGAGTTAAAAGTAGTTTTTACACTAAAAATTTATTGCCAGGTAGAAAGGTCTATGATGAAAGACTTGTACGCTTGAATGGCGCTGAATATAGAGAATGGAATCCAAAGAAAAGCAAGATTGGAGCAGCACTTGCTAAAAATATTGTAAAGTGTCCAATTAAAGAAGGTGATTGTGTGCTGTACTTAGGCTGTGCGTCAGGAACAACAGCTTCGCATATCTCTGATATTATCGGAGTGTATGGGTTTTTATTTGGGATTGATTTTGCATATAGAGTAATGCGCGATTTTTTGTTTTTATGCGACGAAAGAAAGAATATGGTTCCAATTCTGGCTGACTGCGGTCATCCAGAATTATATGAAAAAAGAATATTTTTGTGTGATGTAATTATACAGGATATTGCGCAGAAAAATCAACTGCAGATTTTTCTACAAAATCTGCGGTTTTTAAAGAAAGGTGGTTTTGGTTTTCTTGTTATTAAAGCGCGGAGCATTGATGTTGTAAAAAATCCTAAGAAGATATTTGAAGAGATTAGGGTTGAATTACAGAAGCATGTCAAAATAATTGATTATCGTACATTAGATCCTTTTGAGATAGATCACTGTATATTTCTGATAGAGAAGGAGAAGATGTAGAGTTGAGATAAAACAAAATTAATCTAATCTACATGCAGAATTGTTTCTGAGAAAATTATCTGGTAAAAGAATATTAGATATTGGTTCTGGTGCTGGAAGAGATGCTTTGTTCTTTAAACAAGACGAATTCCACTTGTCTATTGACAGGTGGTGGAATTCGTAAGCGTCAAGAACCACCTTAGGTGTTATCGATAAGCATGCCACTGGTGATCTTTCAAAAGCAATGGTTGCATTATGCAGACAGAAAGGATTGATTGCTTATCAGATGGATATGGAAAAACTTGTTTTTGATAATGATACATTTGACGGGATTTGGGCGTATGTTTCACTTGTACATATGCAGAAGAATAAGATTGGGAATGTCCTGAAGAAAATATCTGAATTGTTAAAAAAAAAAGAATTAGAACTGCTGCGGTCACAATTTTTTGTTATTGTTCATTTTACAAGAGTTGAGGCAGGTTCAGGAAGTATTTATCTTAATTTTTTATGTGTGAAGAAATAAATGAGATTTAATATTTTATTTTTTGCACTTTAAATAGCATAATCCCACCAACTATAACCATTATAACTGTTAATAATTGTCCCATACTTAAACCAAACAAAATAAATCCTAGTTGTGAATCTGGCATTCTGAAGAATTCAACAATAAATCTCAGCATGCCATACATTGTAATGAATAACCAGAATAATGCCCCTGGCTTAAGATTGCTTTTTCTTAGCGGAAATAATACTGCAAAAATTATCAGATTTTTTGCAGATTCATACAACTGCGATGGATGTCTAGCGATGCCGTCGCCAAAGTCAACTGCTAATGGATAACTTAGAGAAACTTGTCTGCCATATAATTCTCCGTTGATGAAATTGCCAATTCTTCCTAAAGCTAATGCTATTGATGCTGGAATTACAACATGATCTGCAAGTGTGTAAAAATTTATCTTCTTTTTTTTGCAGAAAATTAAGGAAGCTATAATTATGCCGAGCAATGCTCCATGAAATGCCATGCCTCCATGCCAGATTGCAATTATTGACATTGGATTTGCAAGATAATATTTTAAGTCATAAACTATGATGTAAAACAATCTGCCGCCTAAAATAATGCCAATTGTCAAATAAATAATATAGTCAAGCAAATCATTATATGTTAGTGCAAGATTCTTTGTTTTTATCTGATGTTTAAGATAGAAGTATGCTATTAATAATCCAACTATGTAAAATAATCCATAATAACGGATTTCTAAAGAGCTAATGTGCAATAATACAGGGTTGAGATTGTGGAAGTAAACCATTGTAATCACTTAGGCTTTCTATTTTTACTCTCATTAGTTAAAATCTTTTGTATTTGCTCTTTTAATGAGTCTAATTTATTTTCTATAATGTTCCATAATATGTCAATATCCACAGAAAAATATTTATGGATTACTACATTTCTAAAATCTTTTATTTCTATCCATGGTATTTCTTTATATCTCTGCTTTATTTCTTCAGGAATGTTGCTTGTTGCTTCACCAATTACTTCTAGATTTCTTAAGCAAGCATCAATAAACATAGTGTTACTCTTGAAATCTTCAACATCTAAATCAAAAGTGTATGATTTAATCTTTCCAATAGCTTCTATAATATCTTTAAGAAACAGATTATATTGCCGCAATTTTCTTACCTCTTAATATGGATGGACGTAATTCTTTTCTAATTAAAGAATATTTTATTAGATCTATTTCTTTATTAAATAATTTTCTTAATAATCTCTTTAGTCCTACATAATCATCAAATAAACCTCTGCCTGCTTTAAATTCTACAAGAAAATCAATATCACTCTTTAGTGTTGCCTTATCTTTTGCATATGATCCAATCAATGTTAACTTTTTAACTCCAAAAACTTTTATTTTGAGTGTATTCTGTTCTATCTTATGGATTATCTTATCTTTTGTCAGCATATTTATTATTATACAGAATGATTATAAAAAACTATTGCTTGTCAATCTCACAGCCTGTAACTGATGCTAATAATTCAAGAGGTTGTTCGCCATTTAATACTTTGTCTTTGTAAATCCATGTTGGATAGCCTGTAACATTATTCAGATTACATAAAACCTTATTATAGTCACAATCCTTGTAATTAATATATTTGAATGAATTTCCAAACATTTCTTTTTGTGTTTGGCAGTGAGGGCACCATTCTGTACCATACATAACAGCTCCTTTTTCTGTTAAGCATTCTGCAAACTGATCATATTTTCCTGGTGCGTAATTATATCTGTAAACTAAAAATGATATGATTATTATCATTAACAATACAATACTGTATTTTATTATTCTTTTTATGTTCATTTTTTTAACTGAAAATCTCTTGATTTAAATAGTTTTGTATTGTCATTGTTGTTATTAATAGTAATTGTAGTTGGAAATTGCAATCTAAATGTTGTACCTTTATTGATATCAGAATCAACAGCAATTGTGCCGTTGTGCAATTCAACAATTTTCTTAACAATTACTAATCCTAAACCTGTGCCTGCAGCTTTTCTTGTTAAATGGTTCTCAACCTGAAAGAATTTGTTAAATAACTGAGGGATTTTATCTTTTGGTATGCCTATTCCTGTATCTTTAATGGAAAGGTTCCAATACTGAGTATTAACTGCTGCTGTAAATATGATTTCTCCTTTTTCATGTGTAAACTTAATAGCATTGCTAAATAGATTAATGATAACTTGGTTTAATTTATTTTCATCAACAAAAACTTCAATTTTTTTTGAAATGTCATTTCTTACTTTTATCTTTTTTTCTTTTGCAAGGTTATAATAAATGCTTGATTCTACTAATTGAAAAAGGTTTATTTTCTTCAGTAAAAGCTTTTCTTTTTTCTGCTCTAATTTTGCTAGACTCAAAATGTCTTCAATAAGACTTGATAATCTATTGCTTTCATTATTAACAATTGTTAATGTATCTTTCTGCTGATTGCTTATCTTTCCGAATTCTCCTCTTAATAATAATGAGATGTATAATTTGATGTTTGTCAATGGCGTACGTAATTCGTGGCTCACAACACTGACAAACTCATCTTTGAGCTTGTTTAATTCCTCTGCAACTTTATATTTTTGTTTTGTTATTGATAACTCCTGCTGCAATGTTGCTTTGTCAACTAGTTTTAGAAATATCACCCTAAGAAACAGCAATGTTGCTAAAAATGGCAATGGGTGGATAATAACACGAAGAAGTTTGCTTGTATAATTAAAAAAAACAGAATTAATAAGATTGATAATAGGAACTAAAAGATAGATTATAAATGCACTGAGAATATGGTTTGTATATCTGCCAATCTTATTCTTAAAACATAGAATCATTATAATTGTATAGAAAAGAAGCAGAAACTTAGTTATCTCGAAGATGATGAAAACAGAGTAATTCTTGAATTGAAATGAGGTATTGCTTATATCTGTATTAAGCCATATGAGTTCAGATATACTTATAATCAATGCTAAGAAATAAATTAAAATAAATATTTGCTGATGAAACTTTTTTATATTCTCTTTAAATATAGGATACATAAATGCATGCGTCAAAAGAATCAATGCAAATATTTCTAAACCGTGATCAAAAACAGGGATAAATGGCATGAACCATTTGAGCGAACTAATATCACGAAATATGAGAAAACTTAAGCTTATTGTAATCAATATTCTACCTAAAACTAAGCTTAAAAATGCTGCAATTAAATATAAAATATCTTTTCTCTTATTTTTCAACCACTCACTTATAAGCATATAAAGAACGATTGTAAATAATACCAAGTCAAGACTATTTTTGAATAATTCTCCATTTAATGTACCTAAAAAATCATTAACTGTATGAAATAATGCTATAAAACTTTCAAGATATGCCATAATAATTTATTGTATACCTAATACTTGATTGACAACATGCAGCAATTCCTCAGGTTCAAAAGGCTTCATAATATAATCATCTGCTCCTAATTCCATGCCTTTTGCTTCATCCCTGTCTTCATTTTTTGCAGTAACCATTATTATCTTTGTATTGCGCAAGTTTGCATCCAAGCGGATGTTTCTGCAGACAGTAAATCCATCAATCTTTGGAATCATTACATCAAGAATAACAAGTCTTGGCTTTACTAGCTTTGCTTTTTTTAAACCTTCATCACCATCAACTGCAGTATGAACTGTGAAATTCTTCTGGAGAATTAATTGCTCAGCTTTGAGTATATTTGGATCATCTTCAATAATGAGTACGTTTTCTTTCATAGCATCATCACCCCCTTATGTGATAATTGCTGAATATTCACTGTGTTTTAAAAGGTTATCTTTTTATACTCACCTAATCTTTATTCTTCTATGTCAAAAATATCGCATGAAAAATGGAAGGTTTGGGGAAATGTGTTTGATGAACATGCACTTGCTGATATCTATAAATTAATTACCCAAGGTTATTTTGAAAGATTGTGCTCTCCAATTTCTGTTGGAAAAGAAGCAAATATCTTTACAGCTGAAAAAAAAGATGGAAGTTTTGTGATTGTGAAAATATATCGTCTTGAAAGCTGCAATTTTAATAAGATGTATGATTATATCAAATATGATCCAAGATATGAGAATCTTAAAAAGCAAAGAAGAAAAGTTATCTTTGCATGGACACAGAGAGAGTATAGAAATCTTCTTAAGGCAAGGCAAGCAGAGGTGAGAGTACCTACACCATTAACAGCAATAAACAATATTATTGTAATGGAATATATGGGCGATGACAAAAAAATAGCAGAGAAACTGAAAGACAATGCTCCTAAAGACATTGAAATGTTTTTTGAGAAGACAATTGAGTATATTCGCCTATTGTATAAAAAAGCTGGTATAGTACATGGAGATCTGTCATCATATAATATATTAAATTATAATGATGAGCCTGTTTTTATTGACTTTTCACAAGGAACAATAAAAAGAAATCAAATGGCTGAGGAATTATTAGAAAGAGATATAAAAAATGTCTGCAATTATTTTGTTAAAAAAGGAATGAAGATAGATGTTGAGAAAGTATTAAAACAGATAAGGAAATAATATTTGTTTAAACAAGACGAATTCCACTTGTCTATTGACAGGTGGTGGAATTCGTAAGCGTCAAGAACCACCTTAGGTGTTATCGATAAGCATGCCACTGGTTTCATCAATTAAAATTTAGGCAATCAAGATTTAGGAGGATGAAAATATGGCAGCAACACCAAAAGGTACAGCTAAAGTAAAAGCAGAATATGTAGTTGAAAAAGAAGCATATGACAACTTTGTGAGATATTGCTCAAAGAAAGGATTGGCACCAAATGTTATGGTTGAGAGATATATGAAAGAAATCGTAGCTCGAGGATAAGTTTTATAACTCCTTTTGAGTTATAAAGATACGCAAAGTTTATATAGGCTGATTTTTTCTTATCAGATATGGATGAGTTTTCGTATGATATCAAGATACCTCGAGACAGAATAGCTGTGCTTATAGGCAAGAATGGAGAAGTAAAGAAAAACTTAGAAGAAGTTTCTCATACAAAAATTGCTATTGATTCTAAGGAAGGGGATGTTGTTGTTTCAGGAGAAGATGCAATTACATTGTACAGCACAAAAAATGTGATAAGAGCAATTGCCAGAGGATTTAATCCTGAAGTTGCGCAGCTTTTATTGCGCCATGATTATGTGTTTGATGTTTTAGATGTTACTACATATATCAAAAATAAAAATCATCTTGAGCGAGTAAAAGGAAGGGTAATAGGCAAAGAGGGAAAAGCTCGCGAAATTCTTGAGCAGTTGACTGATACTCATATAAGCGTATATGGAAAAACAATCTGTATTATAGGATTAGGTGAATTTGTAAATATTGCAAGGCGAGCAATTGAAAGTCTTTTAGTAGGAAGTCCTCATGCTAAAGTGTATATGTGGCTTGAGAAACAGAGAAAGGAATTGAAAAGAAGAATGTTTGAAGATGAATTTGCTATGCGAGATAAAAAAGAAAAATAATTCTTAAATAATTAGTTTACTAAAGCATTGTCTTAACCAATAACTATATTTTTCTTGGTTTTTTTGAATATCATCTTTTAAATTTTCTAAAGATATCCATTTAACTGATTCAATCTCTTGTTTGTTTGGAACTATCTGTTGATCATAATAGCCAATAAAGACGTGATCAAATTCATGCTCAATCAAACCATTGTCAAATTCAGTCTTGTAAAGAAAAGTAAAGGATTCTTTAAGATTGCAATCAAAGCCAAGTTCTTCATGTAATCTTCTATGTGCTGCTTGTGCTGTAGATTCACCAGGCATTGGATGGCTGCAGCAAGTATTTGTCCATAATAATGGTGAGTGATATTTTGTTCTTGCTCTTTGCTGCAAAAGAAGCTCTTTTTTTTTATTAAAAATAAAGATTGAGAATGCTCTGTGCAGTAATCCTAATTGATGAGCTTTTAGTTTTTCTTCAATTCCTATCTGCTGGTCGCTTTCGTTAACGAGGATGACTTGCTGCATGAGAATCAATCATCAATCTGCAATGCCTGCAGAATTCTATCAAGCTTATCATTTATCTCTTCAAGCTGCTGGCTGTAATCTCTTTCTGAAGATTGCGGCTGTTTTCTATCAGAATTATTGCTGTCATTTTTCCTGAAGCAATTACTGCAGTAAACAGGTTTGCCTTCTGTTGGATTAAATGGAACTTCACATTTTATACCACATTTATCGCACGTTACCCTAAACATCCTTTTTTCATTAGATCTTGATTCAAAGTTAGGTCTTGGTGAATCTCTTCTATCGAAATCTCTTCGGCTAAATCTTCCTGAGTCTCTTCTTTCAATATCCTTATCGAATCTTTTTGAATCTCTTCTATTAAATCGTTTAAAATCGCCCATTGTAACACCTTTATTAGTTTATATCTAAAGATTAGATGGTTTGTTTATAAAAGTTGTGCGAGAACGTGGACAGAGTTTAGTTGTAACAATTCCAATCGAATTAGCTAATCATCTTAAAATTGTACAAGAACAGAAAGTTAAACTTTATCAAATTTCTAATGAATGGTTGATGATGAACTTATTTTTTGCTGAGTGAGCTTCGCGAACTCGCAAAAAATATTACCGAAAAACTTATAAATAATTCCCTTACCTATTTTTTTATGCCAGATGCACAAGCAACTTTAACTGAACCAGTTCCTAAGAAGATTATTGCTAATGAATTAGCTAAATCACAGAAAGATATCGGAGTTGCTGAATTCTTTTCAAGAAATCGGCATTTGCTTGGTTTTGATAATAAAAGAAAGTCTCTAATGACAACTATCAAAGAAGCTGTTGATAATGCATTAGATGCTTGTGAAGAAGCAAGTGTATTGCCTGAGATTCACGTTGAAATCATTGATATGACTAATGAAAGATTTCGTGTTATAGTTGAAGATAATGGTCCTGGAATAGTTAAGAAACAATTAGGAAAGATCTTTGGAAAACTGCTGTATGGAAGCAAATTTCATAAGCTGCAGATGAATAGAGGACAGCAAGGTATTGGTATCTCTGCCTGCGTTTTGTACGCGCAGTTAACCACTGGAAGGCCAGCAAAAATTACTTCTAAGATTGATAAAAGTGAACCTGCAAATTATGTTGAACTAACGCTTGATACTAAAACAAATAATCCAATCATTATTAAAGAATATGTTGTGGAATGGAATAAAGAGCATGGTACAAAAATAGAACTTGATCTGGAAGGAAGCTATCAGAAAGGAGTGCAGAGCATTGATCAATATCTAAAGCAGACTGCAATTGTTAATCCGCATGTTACAATCATCTATACAAATCCAAAAGCAGAACAAATTATTTTTCCAAGAGCAACAGAAGTCATGCCAAAAAAGGCTGAGCCAATCAAACAGCATCCTTATGGGGTTGAACTTGGAATATTGATTGAGATGCTGCAAAGAACAGAATATAGAACTTTACAGCAGTTTCTTATTCAAGAATTTTCCAGAGTTGGAAATAATACTGCAAAAGATATCTGCGAGAATGCTAGATTATTGCCGCAGACAAAGCCAGATGATATGACACGAGAAATGGCAGAGAAATTGATGGAAGGTATCAAAAAAACAAAAATAATATCACCGCCAAGTGATTGTATTGAACCAATTGGCGAAGAACTGCTGGAAAAAGGTATGAGAAAAGAGATTAATGCTGAATTTTACTGCGCAACAGCAAGGCCAGCAAGCGTATATAGAGGATTTCCATTTATTGTTGAAGCAGCACTAGCTTATGGAGGAGACCAGCCAGCAGAAGAACCTGTAACATTGTTAAGATTTGCAAATAGAGTTCCATTGCTGTTTCAACAAGGAGCATGTGCAGCAACAAAGTCAATAATTTCAACTGCGTGGAAATCTTACGGACTGCAGCAAAGTTCTGGATCAGTACCAATAGGGCCGTGCAGTGTATTAGTGCATATTGCATCTGTGTGGGTGCCGTTTACTTCTGAAAGTAAAGAGGCAATTGCTCATTATCCTGAGATCATCAAAGAGATCAAACTAGCGCTGCAAGAATGCGGCAGAAAATTAGGAAGTTATATCTCTAAGAAAAAAAGAGTCGGTGATGAATTGAAAAAGAGAGGATATATTGAAAAATATATTCCTCATGTCAGCGAAGCATTAAAAGAATTGCTGCAGTTGAAAGATGAAGAAAAAGCAAAATTAGAAGTAGAACTAAAAGAACTGCTTGAAAAGACTAGGGGGAAATTAGAAGATGTTGAGTTTGATCCAACCAAGAATGAAGAATTTGATGAGAATTTTGCAGTCAATAATAAAAAGAAGAAAAGTAAAAATGCTGAAGATGGCGAAGAAACAGCTGATAATCAAGAAGATGACTTAGATTAGTTATGGTGTTAATTATGAAAGATGTTGTAAAAGAAATAAAAACAATTGCGAGAGATGTCAATGATAGTATAATGAAAAAGAAATCTCCGCAACTGGATATGCCAATACGTTCATTACAAAATGTTGTTTATGATCCAAAAAAAGGATATTTTGAAATGCAAGAAAAAACAAAAGTTCGTACATTAACTGCATCAACTGTGAAAACATTTGCACAAACTTTGTTAATGATGAATGAATCCAAGAAGCTTGTTGAGACAGATGATATTGCAACTAAAAGAGAGGTTTATTATATTTCTAAGAATTGGGGCGATGCTATGTTCCATGAGCAGAGTGAGAGCGACACAGTCATGGATGATTTTGAAGCACTCATGCGCGTCAATCGAGAACAGATAGGATTTATCCCTGAAGAGAAGGGTGGCGATGTTGCAGGAGAATTAGTTGTAATTGATAAAGATGATACTGGAAAAGAATTGAGAATAGACTGTACTAAATTCGGTTCAGGTGCATATTCTGTTCCAACAAGTGTTGAACATCTCAAATTTCAAACAAAAGCAAAGTTTATCTTAGCAATTGAGACAGCAGGTATGTTTCAAAGGCTTGTAAAACATAATTACTGGAAAACTGCGAATTGCATCTTAATTTCTATGGGAGGAGTTCCTACGCGAGCATGCAGGAGATTTATCAGGAGATTAGCAGATGATATAAAGATTCCAGTGTATGTGTTTACAGATGGAGATCCATATGGATATTTTTCAATTTATAGAACCCTGAAAGTTGGTTCAGGTAATGCAGCGCATATCAATGAATTTTTTTGTGTGCCTCAAGCAAAGTTCTTAGGAGTAACACCACAAGATATTGTTGATTATAAATTACCAACACATCCATTGAAAGATGTTGATATTAAAAAGATTCGTGATGTTATCAAGAATGATCCATTCTGTAAATACAGCAAAGAATGGCAGAAAGCATTGGAGCAAATGGCAAAGATGGGAAGAAGAGCAGAGCAGCAAGCACTTGCAGCTTGGGGATTAAATTATGTAATTACTAAATATTTGCCTGATAAATTGGCGAATCAGAAAACGTTTCTGCCTTGATTGTAATGAATTACTCTTTATTGAAATCTACTTAAAAAATAAACATTTATTAATGTTATTTTTTCTATTACATCTTCTATTATATCTATAAAGGAATTGCATGGTGCATAGCAAGAATAAAAGAAAAAAGAATAGAAGGAAAAGAAAGAGAAGTTGTCATACATGATAAAAGGATTAATGTTTCTGGTAAATATAAAGAGTTTGAGGTTATTGAAACAATCAAAGGTGAGTATGGGAAATTTACCTCTAAATTATACAAAAATCCAAGTTTAATTGCGATTATTTTAGGAGCAAGAGGCACTGGAAAAAGTGCATTAGGCATGAAATTGCTAGAGAATATCCATGCAGCTGCTAAAAGAAAATGTTATGCACTTGGTTTTCAGCAGAAAGATCTGCCTACATGGATTTATGGAGTTGAAAAGGTTGAGCAGATTGAAAATAATGCAGCTGTTTTAGTTGATGAAGGAGGAATATTGTTTAGTTCAAGAGCTTCAATGAGTACTGCAAATAAAGTATTATCAGAACTAATTTTAATTGCACGGCATAAAGATTTGAGTATCTTTTTTATCTCACAGAACTCTTCCAATATCGAGATCAATACTTTACGACAAGCTGATTTCCTGCTTTTGAAGCCTAGTTCTTTGCTGCAGATGGATTTTGAACGGAAGAAGATCAAGGAGATTTATCTAGATGCTGATAAGAAATTTGAGGAATACAAGGATAAAGTTGGGCTAACATATATTTATTCAGATGATTTTACAGGATTTGTGATAAATGGATTGCCTAGCTTTTGGAGTACTGGAATGAGCAAAGCGTTTCGAGGTCATAAAAAATAATTTTTTTTAAGATGCACTTAGAATTTTTTTTGGTTTCCTTCTTTACTTTATCCTTCTCTTCATATTCTTTTCTTATATTTAATATAAATGCTTTTCGTGTTGCGTATTGTACTGGATTTTTTATCTTCTGGCAAAGATTGTCCGGATGGCAAAGCTGCAGATCTTCGTAATATTGCCTGCAGCTTTGCGGCAGAATTTTTTTTTTCTGCTCTTTTCTGTAACGTAATTGACCACCAATAATTACTTCCCGCAAAGATGCTGGATTCTTTTTGTTCCATTCTGTCAATAATTCTTCTATTTGTGGATAATCCCAGCCAACTGATTCTAAAAAGTTAATCAATGCAAACATAAATCTTTTCTTCCCATCTTCCATCCCATTAAGTCCTGTGAGCATGCACGGAGGAAATAACTCTTCTGGAATTGCATTTTCAGGAGCAGAAAACTCCTTTTGTTCAAGTTTTTTGAGAATATCCTCTTCTTCAAAAATAGGATGGAAATCAAAAGCCTGTAAAATAAGTTCTCTTGCTTCATCTTTTTTTACATCTTTTTTATTGAGAAACTGATGCTTTATTTTTATTATATTCTGTATATTTTGTGGTGTTGCATCTTCTTTGTTAAATTCCAAAACTTTTTCTGGATCAATTGGTAAGGAAAATAGTCCTGATTTCTCATGCAATGAAAATGCCATCCTATAAAGATGCCGAGATGAAATAAGCACTGTATCAATATCAAGCAATGCTGCAATATCAAAGCGTTTGCTTAATGAAGCAGAACTACATCTACTGCATTGTACTTTTGTCTCTATCTTTTGAAGCCTTTTCATCAGTCGTTTGCACTTCTCACATTGTAGAAAATCTTCTGTTTCATTTTTGGTTTGAATATCACAATATTCGCAAACAAATGTAGTGACTGTATTTTTTTGTTTGACATGTGTACTGCAGTTATTACAAAACATCTTAAATAATTCCTGCTCAGGTTTTTGCAATAATTCTGCAATCTCTGCTGTTTTGTTGTTTGTAGTAATGTAATCTAATAGTTTTGGTTCAATTTTTGCTTTTAAATATAATGCAATTCTTCTTGGGCCTTCTGGAAAAAGCTGTTTTGTAACTTTGCCTTGAAAACTTTGCGGGAATGCTTCAAATGGAATACCTATGTGAAAACCTTTGTTGCCTGAGAATTTGCAGGATACTGCTGTTATACCATGCGCTTTTATTTCTTGGATGAGGAGATGTGTGATTAATTTTGAATAATCCCATAGCTTGCAATCAATGTCTAATACTAAATCCCAGCCTTTTCTAAGTTCATCAATATCTTTTTTGCTTAAATTAGGGTTGAGATGCAATGGATTATTCCACTGTTCTTCACTAACATGAAAAGAGGTTGCCCCTTGTTTTGCAAACTCTAGAATATCATTAGGATATTGCAGAACATCAGGACGTTTGCCAAAATAGTCATTAAATCTCACAGCGACTTCTCTGTCAATAGCATTTTCTAACATTGTCTGTTGAATATCAATGTGTTTGTAATGCTTTAGGATTGTGCTAATGTGGAGCATATTTATGGAAATTGTTTTTGGTTTATAATGTTTCTTGTAAAAAGACAATGCTATACTAAAAGCACAAAAAAAACAGAATATTAATAAATATGTCTTATTATGAAAAGTTATGCCAGTAGTTGTGAAACAGAAAAAAAGCAGAAAATGGAAGGCTTTCTTAGGTATATTGTTTATTCTAGCTGGTATTGCTGGATGGGTCTTACCTTTTGTACCAGGTACTGTATTTGTGATTGTAGGGTTATTGTTATTGCATGTGCATTGGATAACAAAATTAGCAAGAAGATATGCTTGTAAATATGGTTTTGTAAAGCAGTGTATGGAAGTAGTTGAATGATTTAGTTTCTTTAAGCATGTGATTGTATGAATTTCGTAAAAAAAAATGCTGTTGCAGATTATAGAAATAATTATACTGTTTTTCTTACTGATTGGATTAATGCAATAATTGAAAGCAATAAAATAATCATTGTTGAAGGTAAGAAAGATAAAAAAGCACTTCTTGAACTGGGTGTTGATGATTCTCAGATAGTCTGCTTGAATAGTGCTTTGTATAAAATTATTGATGAAATCATCTTCTTGAAAAAAGAAGTAATTATTCTTACTGATTTTGATACTGAAGGTAAAAAGCTGTACAGTGTATTGAAAAAAGGATTAGAAAAAGAAGGGGTTATTGTTGATAATGTCTTTCGTGAAGCGCTGCGAAGATATACTAAAGTAAGCCATATTGAAGGGATGAAAAACTAATATTTTCTTTTCATAATCAAAACATTATACTCTCTTAAACCCTGCATTACTTTCCTTTCTTCTATTATCTCAAATTTATCCATGCATCTCTTTAAAAGTTCGTCTTTTTCTATAAGAATTACAACAAGATGCTTTTTTCTGAGGATGAAATCCAGCTGATAGAAAAATTCTTTGTAAACTGGTGCAATATCCTTTTCTCCAATTATTTTTGAAGGTATTGGAAGTGCTGCAATTACCTTGTCTACACTTTTCTTGTCAATTTTTGTATCCAGCCATTCTGTATCAACTCTGCCAATTGATAATTCTTTGTTAATGCCAGCTATCTGAGCGTTTTTCTTTAATGCTGTGATATTATGCATTAATCTGTCATAGCAGATTATCTTTGTTTTTGTTGCTTTTGTCCTGTCAAATTGCTTCAGATCTATATTCCAAAGTTTAGCTGCCAAAAACTTATCTTTCTTATAGAAATTAACTGATTTATTTGTAAAAAATAATGCTGCTTCAATTGAAACTGCACCAGAATTTGCGTAATGGTTTAAGAGTGTTTCTCCTTCTTTAATATTAGTATCTCTCACTAATGAATATGCAATTGCGCCATTCAATGAATTTTGTGTGTGAAATATATTGTAATCTCTTTTTGAGAGGTTGAAACCAGCTATGTCTAAGCCAAAATATAAATCATTATTATAGATATAACTGTGAAAGATAACTTCAGGCGCATTTAGTGAGATAGCTGCGTTTGATTTTTCTGCAATTATCTTGCTTATTTCTCCAGCAATCTCTAAGCTGTTAAATTGGTGTGTGCCAAAGCGTTTGCATTCAACTTTAAAAGAGCTGCTGTTGAGCAATGTTTTGAAATCATAATCTTTTATTGCTGCGTTTATTAGTTGGATTGTTCTTGCTTTTTCAGCTGTTATTGAAATGTTTGCGATTGTCAAAAGCACTCTTTTTACACTTCTTGCTTTGTACGCAAACTCAACAAGCTCTTTTTTTTCTGCTTCAAAAAAAACAGCTGTTTTTTTTGATTGCGAGCTTTTGTTTAGAATTTCTTTTATTTCTTGTTTTGCAAGCTGTTCAAGTCCTTCTGCTGTTATTGCTAGACATTTCATAGTTATTTTGGAGAATGTTGTGGTATATAAAAGTGAGTATTTTATAGAGCAAAAAGTTGAATAATTTAATGATTATATCAGTATCTTCTCCATCTCTTTGGTAAATTCTTTTGCTCTTTGCAATGATGTCTTTGCTTTTGATTGTTTTTCTATTTCGATTGTATTATACTGAATAAAACTCCTCTTGTTTCTTTCAAATTCAAATGTTTCTATTAATGCATCTGCTTTTATTCCTGCTAAACTTAATGCCTCTTTTTTAGTTTCTCAATAGGGATTTTCTTAAGCAAGCCATCTTCTAAATAAGAATTCACATTGATTTCAGCTTCTTTTATTCTCTCTTTACTCAGCATTTTTCAACAACCTATAATATTCTTCTATACTTAGAAGAATAATATTATTTTTAATTGCTTCGCTTACTACTGTAAATTCTTTACTTTTGACCATAATTAGAAACTCTTCATATGTTATAGTTGTGAGATGAATCTTGTCTGGCAATAGTGAAAGTTCGTTTTGGATTGCTTTTTGGTCTCCTCCAATTGTCAGAATATCAATGTCAGAATGCTTATTTGCTGTTGCTTTTGCTTGTGAGCCAAAAAGTAAGGCAATAAATGAGAACTTTAACTCTGCAAGCCGGTTATATATAATCAAAAAGTCTTTTTTCTTAAAAAGCTCTTTTCTTCTCAAATACTCAGCTTGAAATACAAGTTCACTAAAATAATTGTTGAAAGAGCAGAGTGTGGTATTGCCTATGTTTTTTAAATTAATAATGTTTTGTTTTTCAAGATTTCTTACTGCAATATATGCTGATTTATAGTTTATTTTTCTCATTAATGATATCTTCCTTATACTAAACGATTCTTCTTTCTTGCTGATTAATAATTTTAAGATCTCTGTTGTTTCGTTAGCCATATTTAACCATAGTACTATGGTTTTATACCATATATTTAAATGTTTCTAGTATTTTCTTATATCACATCATCCTTATACAGCATAAACAAAACAATTACTCCAATAACTGCTGTGACTATTCCTGCAACAGCGAATGCCTGTACTAAACTGTATACATCTGCAATCCAGCCAATAAAAGGTATCAAAATTGCATATAATAATCTTCTTGCTAAGCTTTGTACAGATAATACTGTAGCTCGTATATCTGATGTTGTCAGTTTGTTTATGTAATCTGAAAAGATTGGATCTGAGAATGCTCTGACAAATTGAAAGAAATAAATGAAAACAAAACTGAACAAAAATATTATTTTGCTTGTCAATAGATAGCCTATGAAGATGATTGGAATCAAAATGATTAATGAAGTTTTCATTCCAAGCTTATTTTCTATCTTATGGGCATATTTTGATGAGATTGCTGAGACAATCTGAAATGAAGCAAAGATAATGCCGAAGTAAGCAATGTCTATTCCTGTCAACTTGAAGTATGGCTGATAAAGCCATAATCCAGCGGAATTTACTGCGTATATAATCGCTGAGAATATAATCAGCCATCGCATCTTTATATTATTAATTAATGAGTATTTGAGAATTTTTATTAATTTTCTGAGATGGTTCTTGAAATTATTTTTTTCTACAATGAGTTTGTTTCTTTTCGGTTCATGCATAGATATTGTGATGAATACTGTCAAAAGGTAAAATGGAATTGTCAAATAAAATGTCCACCGAAAGTTTATCTTTCCGACAAATCCACCAATAATCTGGGAGAATGCCATAGCTATAAAACCATAATATTTAGCTTTGCCAAAGATTTTTTTGTATTCATTTTCTCTTTTTAGCTGTTTCAGTGTATCATACACAAATGCAGAGCTTGTTCCTGAATATAATGATAGCGCTAATGCAAAAAATAATTCAGCCAGTAAAAATGCTGCAAAACTGAATCCAATACTATAAATAGAAATAGCGATAACAAAACTAATTCCAGATAAAAGCAGAATATTCTTTCTTCCATACATATCTGCAAAATAACCAGTTGGTAATTCTAATAGAACTATTGCTATTGCAAAGAGCGATTGCAGAATCATTATCTGTGTCAGGCTTAAACCATTTTCCTGCCAGAACAAAACAATGATTGGAACAGCAAAGAGCATAGCTTCAAATATGTCAAAGAGATAGAATTTCCAGATATTAGCCTCTAATTTTTGTTTTTCATTATTTATCATAATATTATTTCCTCTCAATCGGCTTAATCATATAATATGCTAACAAAATGCTTGCACTAAGAATAATTATTACTAATACTATTGCTGTTAATTTTGCAGTTTCAATATTTTGAAAGAGTTTTGCGAAGAATGATTGTGTTGTTGATTCTATTTCTATTGTTGTTGTCTTGAATTCCTGTTTCGCAGCAGAAATTGTTATTAAACCTTCTTCCTCAATCTTTATTTGTGCTTTTCCTTCTTTATTTGTCTTTGATTGCTGGGTTTTTCCTGATTCGTATTGCAAAGTAATCTCTGCATCAGCAATTGCATTGTTTTCATTGTCATGCATTTGTATTGTAATTATCTCTCCTGTATAGAAAATTTCTTTTTGTTCAAGGATTGAGATTGTCAATTCTTTGATTATCTCTTTCTTCTCTTTTTTCTTTATCTCTATTTGTTTGCAGGTGTATTCATAATCCTGGCAGATGAATCCTTCACCACAATCTTTGTTTTCTGCACATTGCCTGCATTTATTTCTGTAACAGATTTTGTTTTGTTTTTCACTGCAGTCAATGTTTTCTGTGCATTCATAATTTATGCAGAAATGAGATTGAACGTATCCTTTTGGACAGATGATTGCTGTGCAAATGTTTGTATCTGCAGCACATTCTTGTTCATCAGCGCAGTCAAGATTTGTTTTACAATCACCTGGTTTTGAAGTGTTTTTTGTGCCAATTAATGTTGGTTTTGCTGTTCCTCCTCCTCCACCGCCACCTCCATCATCTTGTTCAATTACTACAATCGGCTGTGTGTAATTTATCTGTCTTACTCCTGAATTGCTTAAACCTGTTATTTTATATTTGCCAATTGTTGCGTTGTATGTACAAGTGTAACTGTTTTGTGAAACACCATTACATTCTATTTTGTATTCATTGCTTGCTGTACATGCTGTCGAGATATTTGCAATTGTTTCAATCTCTGTATCTTTGATGCAAACTGCAGAGAATTCGCTTTTATTAGTTAAGAAAGCTGTTTTTTTCTGAGAAACTGCTGTAAGATCCAATCCATTTATAATTAATTCTCCTGTTGTTTTGTTGTTAGTTTCGTATATTGTAAGATTTGTTAAGTCTAATGTTGTGTTTGTGAAATTAAAATAAAACTCAAGCAGTTCTTGAGAATTGTTTAATATTTTTACAAATGCAATGTCTTTGAACTGCTGATTTACGTTTGACGAGCTGTTGATTGTCATAGTCATTGCACCAATGTTTGTGTAGATTGTTGTTGCATTGCCATTTAGTTTGTCGTCTGCATTGCTAATACCGTCATTATCCTTGTCTGTATCATTAATATCAGCAATGCCATCATTATCTGTATCCTGAAGTTTTGTTGTAAAATTAAATACATAATTGTTTGATAGATTATTACTGCTTGTATCTTGTATGTTTGTTGTGATATTAACCTTGTATGTCTCATTTTGTTTTAGTTTAATAATTGGTATAAATGTTGTAGAGTTTGTTGATGTGTTGTAAAATAATTCCCCATTTATTAGATTGTTTGCTGCATCATAGACAAAAATGCTGTTGTTCAATACTGCTGTGTTTAATGTTTTGCTAAAATTAACAATAATATTTGTTGTTCTTGAAATATTGTTTGAGTTGTTGTTTGGAGATGTGCTTAATACTGTTGGTTTAGTTGTATCTACAACTATAACTGCAACATATGCGGTTGCATTGTTATTTGTAGAGTCTTTGACAAGTAAACTTACATTATATGTACCTGGAATTGTATAATTGTAAGTTGGATTGGTTATTGTTGAATTAGTATTGTTCGTAACATTAAAATTCCAGAGATAGCTTGTAATGCCGATATTGTCAGAAGAATTGCTGGAATTAAATTGTACAATCTGGTTTTCGTTTATTTGTATTGTTTGACCTGCATTTGCTATTGGAGCATCATTGTCTGTAATTGTGATTGTGTAATTGTTTGATGTTGCATTTAGCAAATATCTGTCATAAGCTCTAATTATGTAGCTTATATCTGCAGTTGAATTATTTGGTGCTGTGAGATTTATTGCAAAACGCTCATGTATTGTTTCAGTCATAGCAATTGTTGTGCCGTTGTTTAATGTGATGTTTGCAGCAATAACATTGATATTGTCTGTTGAGTTTATCTCAATTGTTATAATATCTCCAGTTGTAGCAAAGAGGTTACCAGAGATGTTATAAATTGTTGGGGCAGTTACTGTGAGGAGTGTGAAGTTAAAGAATTTTGTTGATGATGTTAATGTTGTTGTGTTATATGTTTCATGGGTTGTATTGTAAAAATTAATTTCAACAATATCTAATGAAATATTGTTGCAAATCATTGCACATCTAAAGCTGTTGTTGATTGCAGTTGGAAAATTGTTGCCATTAGTAGTTTGATAGGTCGTGTTTAAAGAATTGTTTCGGTCAAGTGTGCAATTAATATTGATTTGGCTTAAGTTTAATGGATCATTGTTTGTGTTAAATATTCTTCCTTGAATATTACAGAAAGCTATATTATCAGAATGTGCTTGTGTTGCAGTTATAGAATATAATGATATGGCAACAGCTAAAGCTATAACTATTATTAATTGTGTGCCTACTTTTTTATTCATCATATTCACTATGCTCTTATTATTGTGGTATTTATATATAAAACTAGCGATAAATTTAAATAAAACAATATTCCTTAGAAAAACCTATGACACAAAAAGAATTTACTGTAACACCATGGGAAGTTTCTGGAACAATTGATTATGATAAATTGATTAAAGAGTTTGGATTGCAGCCATTCAAAGCACTACCTAAAGTGTTTCATGATTTTTTACTGTTTCGGCGTGGGCTAATTTATAGCCATAGAGATTTTGATAGGATCTTAGATGCAGTACAGCATAAAAAGCCTTTTGTGATGATGACAGGGCTAATGCCATCAGGAAAATTTCATTTTGGGCATAAGTTAGTTGCTGATCAAATGGTTTTTTATCAGAAACTTGGTGCTAGAGTATATATAACTGTTGCAGATATCGAAGCATATAATTCCCGTAATCCTGATATGAAAGAACTTAGAGAGACTGCATTAACTGAATATCTTACTAATTATGTTGCATTAGGATTGGATATGGATAAGTGTGACTTTTATTTCCAGTCGCAGCGTTCAGATGATGGCAGGAAATCAAATGCATATTATAGTTTAGCAAATATGCTTGCCAGGCATGCAACTTTTAATGAGTTCAAAGCAGTATATGGAGAGATAACTCCTGGAAAAATGGCAGCTTCTTTGTTGCAGGCAGCAGATATGTTGCATCCACAACTGCCAGAGTTTGAAGGAATAATTCCTGTTGTTGTGCCAGTTGGAACTGATCAGGATCCACATATAAGATTAGCTAGGGATCTTTCTCAGAGAATCTCGTCTTTTAAATTTATACAATTAAGTTCAACATATCATAAATTTATGCCAGGGTTAAAAGGAGGCAAGATGTCTTCTTCTGATACTACTTCTTATATTGCTTTAACTGATGTTCCTGAAGAAGCAGCAAAGAAAATTAAGAAATATGCATTTTCAGGCGGGCATGCAACAATTGAAGAACATAGGAAATTAGGCGGGAATGCTGCAGTTGATGTGTCATTTCAGATGCTGCTGTATGGTTTAGAACCAGACGACAAGAAACTGCAGAAGATCCATGATGATTATACCTCTGGAAAATTGCTGTCTGGAGAGCTAAAGCAGATAGTTGTTGATAAGATTACACATTTTCTGAAAGAACATCAGGAGAAAAGGAAAAAGGCAGAAAAAGTTGTAGCTGAGAATTTTGCGAAGGTGTTGTATAAAGTTATATTTTCTAAATGAACAAAGTAAATTCGAATAAGAGAAAACTATATAAATACGTTTTCTTAGGATAAGATTATGGTTCAAAAATACAATAAATTACCTGTAACAGAATCTTTTTTTGTAACAAGCATCATTGGCTTCCTTGTCAGTGTTATTTATACCTACTCAGGATGGATTGATTTGAGTTTTGGATTTGCATTCTCTCTTGTATTTCTGATGATGTTTATTGCTTCTTTAATAGCAATGGCGCCAAGTGATAAGGAATTGGAAAGCTATAAATAATCTGCGTTGAGAAATTCTCTTATGGTTTTTAACAATACGTACGTTAAGTATGACAGCCTGTCCCACAATTCATAAAATATAAATACCTGTTCTCGTCACTAAATATATAGTTTCTCGTCATTAGAAGAGGTGATTATTGTGGTATATAAACAAACACAGAAAAATCAGAATTGGCTGCTTCCATTGAACATCAAAGAGATGATTTCTGCAGATCACATCTGCTTTTTAGTTGAGAATTTTGTTGAAGAATTAAATTACAGCAAGTTTGACATGATTTATGCAAGCGCTGGAAATCCTGCATACCATCCAAGAATTCTGATGAAAATTCTTGTGCGGGGAATGCTCAGCAAAGTACGTTCATCGAGAAGACTTGCACAGTCAACACGAGAGAATATTGTGATGATGTACCTTGCAGAAAAAGTCAGTCCTGATTTTCGCACCATGACAGACGAGACATGAAAAAAATTGTCAGAGAATATTATTCTCGCAAAAATAAGAAGCAAGTGAAGAAAAATATTGAGAAAGCAAAGAATGAACTGGAAAAATATTCGCTGGAAAAAGTTTCTTTATCTGATCCAGAATGTCGAATGATGCAGAGCAAAAAGAAGTTTGCTGAGTTGAGTTATAATGTTCGGCTTGGTGTTTCAAAGAATCAGATAATTGTATCAAATGATGTCTGTCAGGACAAGCATGATGCACATCAATTTATTCCGCAGATAAAGAATATTCAGGAGAATATTAAACTTAATGATGAGATAAAAGTCGGTGCTGATAGTGGCTATAGTGATGCAGAGAATAATGAAATTATTGCTGATGGAATAAAATATAGATTCAGAGGCATTTACACACGAAAAAATGGAAAGAAAATTATTAGTTATTACAACAAAGAAATCAAGAGGAAAAAAGATGTACCTTTCTTTTTTATAGAACGATTACAAATGAAAGAGGAAATGCAGACTGATGAAGGAAGAAAAATTTATTCTTTACGAAAAATAACTGTTGAGCCAGTGTACGGACACATAAAACAAAATCTTGATTTTAGAGAATTTTTGCTTAGAGGACTTGAAAAAGTCAAAATTGAGATGAATTTGATTTCAATTGCACACAATTTAGGGAAAATACATCGAATGATGAGAAAAAATAAAGAAATAATGGGGAAAAGTTTCTCATATTTTACTTTATTCAGAAATTTCTGTGTTTACGAAATTTAATTGTGGGACAGCTTCCCTTGTTAAAATCTTTTTCCATACGAAGTGTGGGAAAACTGCGTCCGCAGAGTCGAGAAAGAGGGCGTTCTATCAGATGAGCGAAGCGACACATCGAGAACAAGTATCAATGTGGACATTTCGTCAGTTAGTCATTTAGTTAGTCGTGGGGGAGTTCCGTTCGTCGTCATTTTTCATCGGAATCTTTATATAGAAGTTGTGCCTTGACTTATGATATATCGCAGTTTGATGGGAGATTAATTTATGGTTAATACAAGACAAAAGATTATAGATTATCTGAAAAAAGCAGATTGGCCATCAACTACTGAGGACATAGCTACTGATGTAAAAGTGTCTTGGAATACTGCACAAGTTCATCTTCTTAAATTACTTCATGAAGGGGTTGTAAAGTATAAAAAAGTTGGAAGGCAGAATCAATTCTGGCTAAATACGGGATATGAGAAATATTTTAAGAGGGAGAAAAAATGAAATATCTACTTTTAGGACTTTTGCTAATATCTATTATCGTTTTGGCAGGTTGTTCACAAACAGTCGTTAAATATCAATGTAATGATGGTTCATTTGCGGACTCTGCAACGTTATGTGCAAGCAAGATTTCTCAAGCATCACAAGATTGTCCAAAGCTAGACTGTGCTTCATGCCCAACTAAAACTGAAACTAAAGTTGAAGCTAAAACCATTATAGAAAAAGCGTATGTTTGTCCAAACGGTTCTGAGTCTAACGAAAAAAAAGAGTGTTTTGATACATCAGTGAAATCGCTCAGCAGTTCCGTGAGAAATGATGTAACAGAATTCATGGGTAAAGAAATTTCTCATAATCTATACATTGATGGAATATTCCAAAACAATCTCGGCAAAGACATCAAAAACTATCAAATTACCGGTATTTTATATAAAAATGGACAAGTTGTAGCAACATCTAGTACTGACATGATAGCTAGTAATATGTATCTCGACAATGTAAATCAAACAGTAAGACCTGGAGAAAAGAGAGCATTTAGTATTCTATTTAGCAACTATGTAGATTACGACAATCATGAAGTTTTAATTACTATAGGTTAAATGATTAAATGAAAAATGACCAAAAAGTTTTAGAAAAAAAGCTAGAAAACATTAAGAAACAGTTAACTACTAACGCAATCTTAGTAATAATTGCTGCATTAGTTTTAATATTTGTTCCTATGATGACCTTTGAGAATTTTATGTTTAAATTTAGTTTAGAAGTAATAATTGCTTTTGTTGTTTTAATTGTTTGCGTTGTAAGGAGTTTTACTTTACGCAGCAAAAAAGAAGAACTAGAAGCTGAATTGTCAATATATTCTAAAAAAGAGATAAAACAAGAAGTAAAGAAAGTTGAAAAAGAGCCAGAACAGGAGTATACTTGTGCATGGTGTGATAAAAAATTCAAGACAGAAGAAACACTACACAAACACAATGAAACGTGCGAGAAAAAGAAGCATGGTGAAGAGAAAGACATCAAAATAGTCCTCTGGGGTGTCGGGATTATTGTATTTGTCATATTTAGTTCAATATCATATTTTGTATTTAATAATAAAGTAAACCTAATCGCGGCAGTCTTAATCGGTTTTATTGCGACCCCTTTTTTTGATAAAGTATTTGTTCACTACAAAAAAAGAAACAGTCGTTTAAGGCATTTTGAATTTAATTGGTGGAAAAAGACTATTGTCATCTTAGTAATAATCTTGATTTTTATTTTAATCAACTTGCTAATCCCCGAATGTCCAAAATCATGTAATGATAACAATTCTTGCACTAATGATTTTTGCAGTGCTGAAACTGGCTATAAATGTATGAACACATTAAAATTGAATTGTAAAGGTAACGGAATATGCGAAGGCGGGGAATATGGCTCTTCTGATTGTCCTAATTGCGACGATAATAATAAATGTACTGTCGACTCTTATGATTCTGCTTCAAAACAATGTATTCATACTGAAATGATTGGGTGTGTAAAATAATATGGGACAAAAAGAAGAGTTAATTAAATTAATTGGTCAGACAGAATATACTGCATTAGAAAGCCAAATTCCTGATAAAATTAAACAAGATATTGTTGTAAATTTTTCAGATTACTTGCTTGGAAAGACAGAGCAACAAATATTAGATTTTTATTCAGAATTAATAAATAGTAATAATCAATGGACTCTCCCAAAAATTACAGGAAGTATAGTTATCTTAACATCTCACATAAATGACTTATTAGTTAAATTAGTGGAAACACGAGAAAAGGACATTAAAATTAAAGAGACAGCGAAAAACTTCGATTTACATTATTTAATTTTGTTTTGCACTGCAAGGTATAATATCCCAAAAGATCATTTTATACAAATGATGGAACTCAAACATTTCAGGAATATGGTTGCACATGATTTTAACTCAATTATGGAAACAAGCTTTAATCAAGCAATTCATCCAATCGCAAAAGCACATTTATTAATTATTGTATTAACTCAAATGATAAAAGAGGTTAAGAATGGCTGATTCAGACAAAGCATTAGTAGTATTCCAAGGCAAGAAAATCAGGCGAACGTGGTTTAATGATGAATGGTGGTTCTCAGTAGTTGACATTGTTGGTGTATTAACTCAAACAGATAGAGCCAGAAAGTATTGGTCTGACTTAAAAACCAAGCTTCAAGATGAAGGTTTTGAAGTGTCCGAAAAAATCGGACAGTTGAAATTAATGGCAGAAGATGGCAAATTAAGGCTTACAGACTGTGCCAATACCAAAAATATGTTTAGAATTATCCAGTCCAT
>JAGVYW010000010.1 GCA_018303075.1 Candidatus Woesearchaeota archaeon
AACCAGTGGCATGCTTATCGATAACACCTAAGGTGGTTCTTGACGCTTACGAATTCCACCACCTGTCAATAGACAAGTGGAATTCGTCTTGTTTAAAGATGGACTCTCTGGAGTTTACGGAAAATTTGACCAGAAAACATTTGACAAACATAAGAATGCAATAGAGAATTTTGCTAAATAGCAAAATTCTTATATCTTTTCCATATAATTGCATTTTCCGCAGGTTAATCTGTTCTTATGCTGCGCTAGAAATACTCCATTGCCACATTTCATGCAGAACTTATTCTTTCGTTCTAATTTGTCGCCAGAAACCTTATAATTATTTTGTACTTTGCTTGTTTTTTTCTTCTTTACTGCTGCTGCTTTCTTTTCTGCCATAAAAAAACTCCTCGCTTGATTCAAAAAAAATGGGTTTAATACCCCGCAGCTCTGCTGCGACCCATTTTTAAGAGTAAAAATCCCTTTTTTGTTATTGAATGCCCCGCAGCTTGCTACTTAAAATTATTTTATTTTTTTAATTTATGCTTGCTTTTTCTGCTGCGCTGCTTTTTGTTTTGCTTCTTTTATCTTCTTTTGTTCATCTTTAGATAAATGTTTGTTTAACAGATCTTCATCTTCAATTCTTTCAGCCATTTTTTTGTCTTCATATACATGTGCAATAACTTTTGCTTTTGAGAATCCAAATTTAGTGAATATATGCTTGATAACAATCAATTCTTCATCAACTTTTAATTTTTGTGAAAGTTCTTTTCTGATATCCTGCCTTGATGGTGTTGTTCCTTCATAGACAAGAGCTGCTGTTATACGTGTTCTTGATAATAATGGTGTTTCTTGTTTTTTCTGTATTTCCATATCCATAAAAAATCTCACTCCAATTATTTTATTTCTATGCTTTAATATCATATGATCTGATAAAATCACTTTACTTTGATTGCATATTCTCCAGGATGCGTCATATTTACTTGTTTTGCAATAAATGATTTATTTCCATTTAAAACCATGATTCTTCCCTGCCAGCCATTAGCGAAATTGCTATCTTTGCATACAGGACATTGCTGTGCTTCAACAAACAATTTGCATCGCTTACATATTTGTTTTTTCATAAAACATCTCACTCCGAATATGATTAGGTTGTTATTGGATTATAATAATTTTATTTTTATTATTTTTTCTCTTTTTTAGGTGCTGGTTTTGCAGCAGTTTCTTCTTTCTTTTCAACAGGTGCTTCTTTTTCCCACTCTAATTTTCCAAGCCCTTGCTGCCTCATAGTCAATCCTAATTTTGGATTAGTTAATTCTTTAAAGCTGATTGCAATAATTCTTGCTCTGCATAAATCTGCAATTTTCAAAACTCTTTTTGTTTCCTTTCCGCTTAATGTTTTTTCTTTAGTGAATGAAACAAAATCATCCATAGTCTGTGATATATGAATCATTCCGTCGATTGGACCAATGTTTAAGAATGCTCCAAATTCAGCAATATCTTTGACTTTTCCATATACTACTTCTTGTAGTTCTGGTTTGAATATGATCACTTCAAATACTACTTCATGAAATGTAGCCCCGTCGCCATGAATGATTATACCTTGGCTTACTTCACCAATATCTGAAACATCTATAACAATACCTAGTTCTTTAGAGATAAAACCATCATATTTCTTTTTTATCTGTTCAATGATTGCTGTCTTTACATCACTGCCAAATGCAGAAGGTGGTATTCTAATGTGATCTTTTAATTTTGTTCGATAAAACATATTTTTTCCTCACTGTATTTTTAATCTTATTTATTTTTATCTTATTTTTAATTGCAAATATTTCTTTTGTCGGAGTATGATGTACTTTTTAAAGTTTTTGCGCAATGCAATATCCTGCGTTGCTATTATATATTCTTTATATTTTTCAGTTAATTCCTTAAGGATTGTATCAGCATACATTTCTTCTGGATATTCTTGTGTGTCAATCACTTCAATTTGATGTTTGTGGACCAATTCAAGAGCAACTGTTGCTGCTACTTTATGTTTTCCTTTATTTGTTGTTTTTATCTTTTCAAGCTCATGTATTGTTTTATCCAATACTAAAAGCTGATATGGAAAGTGGCATATTCTGCTTAATTCCTCAAAAATATCAACATGTAACTGCCCTGGAATCAGCAGAAAATTAGTATCAAGTATTATTTTCTTGCTTTCTGGCATTTATTATTACGAAAAACAGCTCATTTATAAATGTTATGGGTGTTTTTTATACCTTTATCTGGAATTTGCTAAATCTGATAGAGACTAGGCTTACAATTATACTATAAACTGTTATTATTATCAGTAAACTCGCTATAAGAGAAGATTGTATAATTGTTTGGTTTAGCAGAAGAAAGAATCCAATAAGTATTATATCAATTTCTTTTGCCATCATTAAAGTAATCTGCATTTTTGCAGCAGTGCTATAATCATTTGGAAGCAAAATAAAGCAGGCAATTAGCCTTATCAAAATATATGCTATAAACACAATAAATGCCTTTCCATAGAATGATATCTCATAAGGTATTTGTATATAAAAGCTTAAGAAGACAAATAAGAATACATACAATAGATTATTATATATTTTTGTAACCATGTTCTTTTCTTCTTTATGAGTAAGGTACATATTTCCAAAGAAAGTAGACATTATAATTACTGCAACAATTCCTGATCCTTTCAAAGCTTCAGTTAGTATATAAGTTGCAATGATTACACCGAATAGAAATACAAACAATAGTCTGCTTTTCAGCAATCCACAAAAGTATTTTGAAAGTATTATTCCAATAACAACACCTGTGCCAATACCTATGATCATCTTTATAAAAAATGTTAAATAAGGCAGTGTAATCATAATTGCTGAATCTTTTATAACAACAGCTGCAGCAAATGCTCCAAATATACAAGCAAGAGCTACTGTCAATGCAGGTGAGATAATTGATTCTGTTTCTAAATAAGACTGTATTCTTGTCACAAACCATTTTCTGTCTTGTAATTCAAATAAGCTATAAGAAGTTGCGCAGATTAATACTGCTGGAATTAATGCTGTAAATATATTTTCAATTGAATAAAGATATTTTATCAGAAAAGTTATTGTTAGACTGCTTAATACAATTACAAATAATGTTACTTTAAGTGAAGCAGTATAAAAGTAATCAGAGTGTTTAATCTTTATCTTAGCATATATCTCAAACAATAAAGCTATTACTGCAATTGTTATTAGTAATCTTCCCAATTCAATTGGTAAAGTTACATTGATCAATGAGACAACTCTATTCATTATTAAGCCTGCAAGAAGTATATATAATAATAAGGGATATTTTAGCTTTTTTGTTAAATGAATAATTATAGTTGGTATTAAAAGCACTATTGCCAACAATACTAAATAATTAGTTTCCATGCTTAACCTCTTTTGTCAAGAACCACTGGTCAATAAACCAGTGGCATGCTTATCGATAACACCTAAGGTGGTTCTTGACGCTTACGAATTCCACCACCTGTCAATAGACAATTTATATATTACGTTATTCTAAGAAAATCTCATTATGGAAAATAATAATATCATCAAAGTCTTAGTTGCAATAATTGTTATATTTATTATTACAACAGTTGTTCTTAGCGTAAAGATGTTTAATCCAAGTATTACTGGAAATGTAGTAAAAGGTGCAACTGAAGGAACAGCTACAGATGATAAATCTTCAGGAAGTTCTGGTGGTATTCTAAAAAATTTTCCTTTAAAGGATAAGAATGGAAAGTCTATAACAGAAACATTAGGTGTAAAATCAACTGCAACTGTCTCAAACAAAGATACAATTAATAATCTAATAGAGCTAAAATCAGTTTCTAAAAATAAAGACACTGTAAGGATTGCAGAATTAGTTACATTAGTCAATAGATATATTGATGAGAATAATGATAATAACTTATTAGAAAGCTGGCAAAGAAATGTTGTAGGTTGTGTCTATAAAAGCAGTTGCTCTGATACAGCATATCTGCAGGTGATTGATGCTGTTGCATCTTCTAATCTTGATGAAAAAAATAATATTCTAATGCATGGTGTAGTAGAAACTGCTAATCTATGGAACAATCCAAATCTTGTTATTTTCTCAGATTCTTTAGCAAGCACAAATAGATTAGTTAAAGAATATGGCAATGCAAATATTAAAGATCAATGGAATACTTTAGTTGCATGTAATGGTCAATGCACAGATTACATGGACAAAGTGTTTGGTTTGGTGAAGACTATTAATTCTAATAGTAATTAATCTTGATATTATTTAACACTATCAATAACATCATCAACAATCTTTTCATAATTCTCAATCTTAGATTCTTCTGATTCAATTCTTTCAACTGTTGATGTTGTTGCAGGATTTGCAGGGCCAAGCACACTGCACATTTCTGGACCTTTAGAAACTTCATACGTTTTAATTTCTCGTGCGATTGCAATTGTTTCGTTCTTATTAAATGAAAGCAATGGCCGAAGGATTGGCATAGTAACTGCGCTTGTAATAACGCTCATATTATCTAATGTCTGCGATCCAACTTGTCCAAGATTATCTCCTGTGATCAAATAACTGCATCCTTCTTGCTGCGCAATTTTCTCTGCAATCCGCAGCATCAATCTTCTTGTGATTATATAGAAATATCGATGGCTGCATTGTTTTGCTATCATTGCTTGAATATTGCCAATATGAGCAGCAATAAACTTTTCGCAACCAATCATTTCAGCTAACTTTCTCGATTTTACTTCTGCTGTATTGTCTGTAAAAGGTTCTAATGAGAAATGCAGTGCAATCAGAGAAATATTTTTTTGTTTTGCTAAGTACCCAGCAACAGGACTATCAATTCCGCCAGATAACAAAAGTATTGCTTTCATTTTTATACTAAAATTTAGTTCTCTTTAAGTAATTTTCGTAGTCGTATTGTCTAATCTTAAAAATCATTTTATACAAAATGATTTTTAGTACCAATATAAAGAGTTTTTGCCATCTTTGAACTTAAATGGCTTTTTCATCTGTTTCTTTTCTTCTTTTGTAAGTGCTATGGTTGTAAAGTATTTTTTGACCATTTATCTATTAACCCCAATCTCTATTTATAAAGATTGTGTCGAAAAATTATTATTTCTAATAAAATTTATAAATACCTGAATATTCTTCACTATAGTTAATTCACAATAGTGAACTGTCAAGAACCACTTGTCAATAGACAAGTGGCATGCTTATCGATAACACCTAAGGTAGTTCTTGACGCTTACGAATTCCACCACCTGTCAATAGACAAGTGGAATTCGTCTTGTTTAAACAGAGTGATACAATGAATCTGCAATTAACCTTACCGCAAATCACAAAAAGAGATTGCATTATTGCTTTGTATTCGAGAATCTACTGTAAGCCAATATATAAATGAAAAACGTGGTGTATTGGCAAAGCTTAATGACTGGATTCTGGCAGAGATTAAAAAGTCAGCAGCAATAATAAAAACAAAAGAAGATGTTATCAAAGAAATGCAGCGTATTTTAAAAAAGATTCGAACAACAAAAGCAATCTGTGATATCCACAAGCAATTTTCGCACATTCCTGTCAAGTGTAATCCGCATAAATTAGGTTGTAGCAATGTATATTCATAAGTTTGTCAGCTGAAGATATTAAGACTAAACAAAGTGATACAATGTCTAGACAATTAATCCAGATAAATAGAGAAATGTTTGACCACAAAAATAAAGAACGTTTTGTAGTGAAAGCTCCAGAAGGGATTACAGAAGAAGTTGTGCGGATGATCTCTAAAAAAAAGAACGAGCCAGAGTGGATGCTGCAGAAAAGGCTGCGAGCTCTGCACTTATTCAATGAGATGCCATTGCCGACATGGGGGCCAAGTCTGGCAAAACTAAATCTCAACAAAATTACTTATTATGCACAAACAGATGAAAAAGCAGAAGCTAATTCCTGGGAAGATGTTCCTGAAGACATAAGAAAAACATTTGAAAAACTAGGGATTCCTGAAGCAGAGAGAAAATCATTATCAGGTGTTGGAGCGCAATATGATTCTGAAGTTGTCTATCATAATCTTAAAAAACAATGGGGAGAAAAAGGAGTTATTTTTGAAAACATGGATATAGCTGTAAAAAAATATCCCGAGCTTGTTAAGAAATATTTCATGACAAATTGCGTACCTATGGGCGACCATAAATTTGCAGCACTCCACGCAGCTGTCTGGTCTGGTGGAACATTCATCTATATACCTAAAGATGTTAAAGTGGAGATTCCTCTGCAGGCATATTTCAGGATGAATGCAGCAGGACTTGGACAGTTTGAGCATACATTGATTATAGTCGATAAAAATGCAGAAGTATCGTACATCGAGGGATGCTCAGCCCCATATTATACAAAAAATAATCTTCACGCTGGCTGTGTAGAGATTTATGTAATGGAAAATGCAAGAGCTAGATATTCAAGCATTGAGAACTGGAGCAAAAATACTTATAATCTAAATACAAAGCGGGCCATTGTTAATAAAAATGCTACAATGGAATGGGTAAATGGCAATATGGGCAGCAATATAACTATGCTTTATCCATGCACTGTTCTTAGAGGAGAATATGCAAGAGCTGATTTTACAGGCATAGCTTTTGCAGGCAAAAATCAGAATCAGGATACTGGCTGTAAAATGATACACTTGGCAGAAAATACATCCTCAACAATAAAATCAAAAAGCATAAGCAAAGATGGCGGGATTACAACCTATCGTGGTTTGTTAAAGATAATAAAAGGCGCAAAGAATGTTAATTCATCTATCAGATGCGATGCTTTGCTGTTAGACGATATTTCAAAGACTAATACAATACCAAGAATATCTGTAAAAGAAAATACAGCTGATGTTGTTCATGAGGCAACTGTCGGAAGGATAGATGAAGAATCTATATTTTATTTAATGTCAAGGGGAATATCTGAAGAAGAAGCAAGGAAGATGATTGTCTCTGGTTTTATCGAACCAATAACAAAACAATTGCCAGGTGAATATGCAATAGAACTCAATCGTCTTATAGAGCTTGAGATGGAGGATTCAATTGGATAAAAAACAATCAGTTTCAAAACAAGATGCTCTTATAAAAAGTGGAGTTGTGATTTGTCCTATTGATAAAGCAAAAAATAGATACAGATTGATCATTGAACAATACTTTAGTGATATAGAAAATGATATTATTGATGACAACAAGACAATTTTTGTTTATATCCCTAAGAACTTTAGTTTAAGCATTCCATTGTTTTTACCAGACTATTTTGCAGACTACCCTGATATTTCAGGTTTTAGCAGTATATTGATATATGCAGACAATAATTCAAGATCTATTATTATTGAAGATTATCAGAGCAAGAAATATGATAAAGACTTAACTGTTGTGAAAAAAGTTGTTTTAGAGAAAGATGCAAAGCTTAGTTATCTGATCTTACAGGATATCAGCAGAAATGTATGCTTAAACTGCAACACAAAGACAGTGTTAAATAAAAATGCTGATTTAAACTGGATAAACATTGAATTTGGAGGCAGAACAACAAGACAAAACTTGTTGTTTGAGCTGGATGGAGCATCTTCAAAAGCCAATATAAGCACATTATTTTTAGCAGACAATAATCAATGTTTTGATATCTTAGTCAATGTTGTTCACAATGTGAAAAACACAAGATCAAGAGTTATCTTAAAAGGAGCAGCGCTTGGCAGTTCAAAAGCGCTTTATAAAGGTATAATAAATATAAAAGAAAAAGCTAGAAATTGCAATGGCATTCTAAAAGAAGAAGCGCTTCTTCTTAGTGAGCAGGCAGAGATTGAGTCAATTCCAGTTCTGTATGTAAACAATGATGATGTTAAGTGCAACCATAGCGCTTCTATAAGCCAGATAAACAAAGAAAAGTTATTTTATCTGCAGTCAAGAGGATTGGACGATAAATCAGCAAGGCAGATTATTGTACATGGATTTTTTAGGAGCATATTAGATGAGCTGGATGCAGAAGCTATTGACGCAGAAGCTATTGGCGCAGAATCCATTGATGCAGAGAATATTGATAACCATTTAATAAGGAAGACTATAGAGAACATTAATAAGATAATAAAACAAAAGATGAGCTGAATGAGTTGATAAATATGATAAACAACATAAAAAAAGATTTTCCATTGTTGAACAAAAAGATAAATAACAAGCAAATAGTATATCTTGATAATGCAGCAACTACACAAAAGCCTGATGCTGTTATTTATGCAATAAGTGATTATTATAATAAATATAATGCAAATGTATATCGTGGAATCTATAAGATTAGCGAGGAGGCAACAGTAGAATATGAGCTGGCGCATGCGAGAGTTGCTGATTTCATATCTTGCCATAAGGAAGAGATAATATTCACTAAAAATACAACAGAAAGCATAAACCTTTTAGCATACTCATTCCTGAACAGCACTCTTCTTATAGGAGAAATAAATAAAAATGATAACAAAAAAGAGAGTAAAGAAGACAATAAAGAAGAAAATCTATTTATCTTAAATAAAGGTGATGAGATTCTTCTGACAGAGATGGAGCATCATTCAAACTTAGTGCCATGGCAGCAGCTTGCAAAAAAATTAGGATTAAAGCTTAGGTTTATGAAGATTGATAAAAAAGGTAAATTTATTATCGACAAAAGATTATTCACAGAAAAAACAAGAATCGTTGCAGTAACACATGTATCAAATGTTTTAGGAACAATCAATGATGTTAAGAAGATTGTAAAGCTTGCTCATATGCAAAATGCTCTTGTTGTAGTAGATGCAGCACAGTCAGTTCCGCATATGCCTGTCAATGTGCATGAGCTTGATTGTGATTTCATGGCATTCTCTGGCCATAAGATGCTTGCTTCAACAGGCATTGGATGTTTATATGGGAAAAAAAAACTGCTCGAGAAAATGCAGCCTTTTATGTACGGTGGAGGCATGATTCATCTAGTTGATTGTGAAAACGCATCATGGAATAACTTGCCAATGAAATTTGAAGCAGGAACTCCCCCAATTGCAGAGGCAATTTCAATGACTGCAGCAATAGATTATCTCACAAAACAAGGCATGAAAAATATACGCAGGCATGAGATGGAATTGACAACATATGCACTTGAGAGGTTAAAGAAGATAAAAGGTCTTGTGATCTATGGCCCAGATACTGCAGAAGAAAGATGCGGTGTTATATCATTTAATCTAAAAAATATCCACCCTCATGATATTGCAACTGTGCTTGATAAAGAAAACATTGCCATTAGGGCAGGAAACCATTGCAGCCAGCCATTAATGAATGCTTTGCAAACAAACGCAACATGTAGAGTGAGTTTTTATTTATATAACACATTTGATGATATTGATAGATTAGTTAAATGCTTGGAAAAGGTGAAGAAAATATTTAGTTAAAAGATTTTTGGAAATTAAAAATTTTACGAACGAAGTGAGGAAAATTTTTATGGATATATACATGGAAGAAATAATGGATCATTACAAAAATCCAAGAAACAAAGGCAAGATTAAGAAAGCAGATTTTACATTAGCTGATTCAAACCCATTATGTGGAGATGAACTAGAGATTAGTATAAAACTAGAAAAAGACCAACAAACTGTGAAAGAAATAAAATTCACAGGCAAAGGCTGCGCAATTTCACAAGCATCAATGTCAATATTGTCAGAATATTTAATAGGTAAAAAACTGCAGCAGATTATTGCTCTCAAAAATGAAGATTTGTTTAGATTGCTTGGCAATATTCAATTATCAGTAATGCGGGTAAAATGTGCATTGCTTGGATTAAGAGCAGTACAAAAAGCGATTGTAGTTTATAAAATAGGTAAGTAGTTGGTAATAAATAGTCATAGTAAACTACCGACTACAAACTACTAACTGATCATGGTGAAAATATGGAATATGATCTAATTGTTGAAAACTTAGAAGTAAGTGTTGATTGTAAAAAAATTCTGAAAGGCATAAGCTTAAAGATAAAAAAAGGAGAAACAGTAGTATTGATGGGGCCAAATGGTTCTGGAAAGTCAACATTGGCATATACAATCATGGGGCATCCTAAGTATAAGATAGATTCAGGCAAGATTATCTACAAAGAAAAGGATATTTCAAAAATAAAGCCAAATGAAAGGGCAAAGTTAGGTATTTTTTTATCATTTCAATATCCCTCAGAAATCTCAGGAGTAACTCTTTCAAACTTTCTCAGGACAGCATACACAGCAGTAAAAGCAATAAGATTAAGCTTTACAGATTTCAGGAAACTTCTAAAAGAACAGATGAAATTGTTAAAATTAGACGACACATTTGCAGATAGATCTCTTAATGAAGGTTTTTCAGGAGGAGAAAAGAAAAAAGCTGAAATATTACAATTAGCATTGCTTGAGCCATCACTTGCATTATTAGATGAAACAGATTCTGGATTAGATATTGATGCATTAAAAATAGTTTCAGATGGTGTTAATACTGTCAAAGCATCGCACAAACAAATGTCGGTCTTACTGATAACGCATTATCAAAGAATTTTAAATTATATTCATCCAAACAAAGTCTATGTTATGCTTCATGGTAAGATTGTCATGGAAGGAGGCAATGAATTAGTAAAAGAATTAGAAGCAAAAGGCTATGATTGGATAAGAGAGAAAGTTGAACATAAAGTTAGATTGAAATTGATTTAGAGTATAATATAGATCTAACATATAAATCTAACTAGCTCAATCCATCAACATTTTCAAATTGCATCTTATCAATGTTAAAAGCAAAAGTAAAACAAATTTAGTAAAATCTATAAACACTGCAATATCTAACATAAATTATGCAAAAAAATCAACTGAAGCATATCTACTTAGATTACGCAGCAGCTACTCCTATAGACAAGGCTGTAACCAAAGAGATGCAGAAGTATCAGACTATCTACGCAAATCCAAGCAGTATACATTCTTTAGGAAAGCAAGCAGAAGATTATATTGAAGATTGCAGAGAAAGAATTGCTAAGATTTTAAACTGCCATTCATCTGAGATTATTTTCACATCAGGAGGAACTGAAAGCAATAATCTTGTATTGCATGGTATGAAGAAAGCAGTAAGATTAATCATAACAACAGCAATTGAACATCAATCAATTCTCAAGACAACAGAATTTCTCAAAGATGAAAAATTAACATTAATAGTTTTAGATGTAGGTAGAAAAGGAAAGATTGATTTAGGACAGTTAGAAAGCTTGATTACACCAGAATGTTTAGTTTCTATTGGATATGTAAATAATGAACTAGGCACTGTCCAAGAAATCGCTGCAATCTCAAGAATAATTCAGAAGAAAAAGAAAGAATTTGGTGCAGATTCAATCTATTTCCATACCGATGCATGCCAGGCAGAATTTCAGCTGTTAAATGTGAAAAAACTTGGTGTAGATATGCTTACATTAAACTCATCAAAGATATATGGGCCAAAAGGAGCTGGATTATTATATGTCAAAACTACAACTCCAATAAAGCCATTATTTTTTGGAGGTCAGCAGGAGAAAGATCTAAGAGCAGGCACAGAAAATCTGCTGGCAATTGTTGGACTTGCAAAAGCTTTAGAAATAAATGAGGAAATCAAACAGAAAGATAAAAAGAGGATAATTCAGCTTTACAATTACTTTCAAAAGCAGCTTAAACAAATAAAAAATATTACTATCAATTCTCAATATTCTCACATTTTAAGCATAACAATTGATGGATGTGATAGCCAAATAATATTAAATTATCTTGACCAAGAAAATATCTATGCCTCTGCAGGAAGCGCATGCACAGCTGGAAACAATGAACCATCATATGTGTTAAAAGCAATTGGATTATCAACTGAAGAAGCAATAAGTACAATTAGATTCTCTTTAGGGAGGGATACGACTAGAAAAAATATAGATTTTGTTGTCAGAAAACTAAAAAAGATAGTTGATAGATTAAGAAAGATTGGATAAATCTCTCTTACTTTCATAACTTATATAAATTCTAATCTAATATAACCTATTCTATGCAGAACAAACAAGCAAATAATCAAGCAATTGAAGGGATTCAACTCATTGATACAATCAATCTACCTACAGCAATGTCTAGCCAAACAAAATTCTATCTCTTTAAAGACAGCAAAGATGTTATTAGTGTCTTAGCAAAAGGCGATGTCTCTGGCAAGGAAAATGTTTTAGTGCGTGTCCATTCAGAATGTTTATTTGGAGATCTGCTTGGTTCTTTGAAATGTGACTGCGGCAGACAATTGGAAAAAGCAAAGAAGCTTATGAAAGTTGAACCTTTGACATTATTATTTTACTTAGGACAGGAAGGAAGAGGTATTGGCTTGAAAAACAAAGTCAAAGCATATAAGTTGCAAGAGCAAGGTCATGATACAATAGATGCAAACACATTGCTTGGTTTCAAGCCAGATATGAGAAGTTATGATTCAGTCGGAAAGATTCTGAAACAGTTCTTCAAGATTGATTCAATACGTTTATTGACAAATAATCCTAAGAAGATAGAAGAGATAAAAAAAGCAGCAATTGCTATCAAACAGATTCCTTTAATCACACCATCAAATAAACACAACAGAAAATATCTCACAACAAAAAAGATTAGATTTGGGCATACGATATAATCTATATTCTTGAATTCTAACCAATCCTTTTTTATATCTCCTCTTCCATATAATGAATTATGCAGGGAATCATGCGAGAATATATCCTAACAGCAGACATTGGAGCAACAAATACAAGGATAGCTCTTTATTCTACAGAAATAAAACTGATTGAATTGATAGAGATAAAAACAGATGAAATCAAAAACAAAGAATCTTTTGTAAGAATAATAAAACAAAAACTTAAAAAAATATTCTCAAGACTTCAGGCGACATGCATTGCATGTGCTGGTCCTGTCAATCATAAACTAAATCAAGTCCAATTAACAAACTCTCATCTTCTTATTAATTCTAAACATCTCAATGAACAATTCAAAAAAGAAAATATTTCTTGTAAGGATATTTATCTACTGAATGATTTTGAAGCTCTTGGTTATGGAATAAATAAGATTCTTAATTCATCAAAATCATCTCAATATTCAACTAAAGAATTAACAACAATAAAAAAAGGTAAACCTGTAAGGTTAAAGACAATTGCACTGCTTGGTGCTGGCACAGGATTAGGAAAATCAATTGCAGTCTACAATAAAGATAAGAATATCTATCAGCCATTTCCGTCAGAAGGAGGGCATGCTGATTTTCCAATACAGAATTATTATGAGCTGCAACTGGCTGAGTTTATAAGAAAGCAAACAAACTACACAAATCTCTGCTATGAAGATATTCTCTCAGGAAAAGGCATAGTCCATATTTATGATTTTCTTTATTTAAAATATGAATACAACTTAAAGAAAGAACAACTTGCTCTCAAGAAAAAGATTGACAAAGCAGATGACAAAGCAGCTTTAATCTCTAAGAATAGAAAAACAGATTTTCTCTGCAAAGAAACATTCAGATTATTTGCAAAGTATTATGCAATCTGTCTGAGAAACTTGGCATTAGAAACAATGCCTCTCTCAGGAATATATATTGGTGGAGGAATTGCAGCAAAGAATGCAGATATCTTCAATTATCTTTTTATCCAAGAGTTTGAAAAACACGATGTATATAGACATCTGCTCAAGAATATTCCAATCTATCTGATAACAGATAAAACACTCAGCTTGTATGGCTGTGCGTTGTATGCAAGACAAAAATCAACAAGCCTTATATACTAATCTTATTTCTATAATAAAATCATGAACTTTCAAGATTTAGAGCACATTGAAACAGCTGACAAATATATAGACATAGCTCTGCATGCTGCTGAAAAACAAGCAGAACTCATGCGGACAAAATCAAAGACACAGAATAAGCTTGGTAAATCTAAATTCATTGAAATTGAAAAAATAACTATTATCAACAAAGTGCTTACAGCGCATTTAAACAAAATTCTAGAATCTTTTCCAAGCATTGATAATCTTCCGATTTTCTATCAGGAATTAATCAAATGCACGCTTGATTATCCAATGTTAAAGAAATCTTTAGGTGCTGTCAATTGGGCTGGCATGAAGATAAGTGATTTAACTGAGAAGATGATCACCAAATTAAAGATGGCAAATGATCAGCAGATACTCTATACTGCAAGAAAACAGTATTATGGCAGAGTTTGTTCTTTTGTAAAACAGATTAAAGAAAATCTTGAATATCTCGAGCATTCTCGAAGAATAATGAAAAATTTTCCAGCTGTTAAAACATCTCTTCCTACAATCTGCATCGCTGGCTTTCCAAATGTAGGAAAATCAACATTGCTTTCTCGATTAACACCATCAAAACCTGAAATAAAGAGTTATGCATTCACCACAAAATCATTAAATTTTGGATATATCACTATCGGCGTCAAAAAAATACAAGTTGTTGACACACCAGGAACATTAAATCGGTTTGAAAAGATGAATAACATAGAAAAACAAGCCTATTTAGCAATGCAACATTGTGCAGATATTATAGTTTATGTTTTTGATTTGACAGAACAATACTCAATAGAAAAACAAGAACAATTATTTGAAGTTGTAACAAAATTTGATAAGCCAACATACATTTATTTAAGCAAAACTGACATTCTTCCGCCAGAGAAAGTAAAAGCTTTCCACAAGAAAGGGTTTGTGATCTATACAAATAAGGATGAATTGGAAAAAGAGCTTATAAAAAAGGTTATGGAGAATAAAGAGCTTTCTAAGAGAAGTTATGATTAGGAAAGATTATGGTTATGGTAAATCTTAAGGTGTTAAGTTCTGGCTGTTAAGTATCGGCTGTTTAAGTGCTTTTTGTAATAATTCTTTCCATTCTGCCTTTTCTGGAATATTTGCTTTCTGTGCAGGAGTCATTCCTAAGGTATGGGATTAAATATTCGTTGAAGCCATCATTTACATGCTCTATTCCATTATTTAGCATTTCCATGCTCTTTTGTTTTCTTGTTTCATATTTTGAGTTTTCTGATTACATTGAACAATTAGTGAAAAAAGATATGAAAAAAAGAGATATATACTTAAGTACATAAATGTTTATATATGTAAATTGTATTATTGTTAATATAATGAACCCTAGTGTTCCTACGGGGATGCTAGATGATTTCTTTTTTAAGGTGGGAAAAATAAGAGGATGGTAGTTAATTATGTTGTTATCTTGTAAAGTTCTAGTTGAGAATTAGAAAAGCATTGGAGATGTATAAACAAGAGATTTATTCTATAGGAGAAGCAGCTGAATTTGCAAATGTATCTCACTGGGAGTTTTCTCAATTGTTAAAAAAATATAAAATACATGTAACTTATGATACAGAAGAATTTGAACATGATTTAAAGATGATTTGATTCATACTAAAATAATCCAAAGAGAAATATCCTCTTTTATTATAATTGAAGACGCAAAAAACGAAATTACTATGCCTCTTGGAAAAGGTGAGATGTCAGCAATTACTTTAGCAAGAGAAAAACACTTAATTTTTCTATCAGATGATAAAAAAGCAAGAAAATATTCATTGTTCTATGATTTACAAGTCACAGGAACAATAGGCATACTTTTCATGAATATCCAGAAAAATAAGATAACAAAAAAGCAATGCAGAGAATACCTTGATCAATTATTACATAATGGATTTTACATCTCTTCAGAATTATATAGGGATATCATTAAGCAATTAGTATAGAATATTCTGACAGTTCTACTTTTTGTTATGTGATCTTTTCATTTCAATTCTGTTCTCACTACTGTATTGACAATCATCTATTTATAGTAGCTCCAATATATCAGATTGAGATGTTAAAATTACAAAATAAAAAAGATAAAAATAATAAGAGCAGAAATCTTTTGTTGAAAATCAATATAATCCTAGCTGTCATTCTTATTATCTTAATTATTCATTTTTTTAATCCACAATTTGGTGATAAAGTTGGATACGCATTTCATAGTATTAATGATGAAACAAGATGTGCTTTCTTTAATAATGAAATAACTAATCCTATCCCAATTGCATTATGCTGTACAGAAATACAAAAACAACTTGCATGCGATAAGATTGCAGATAATAAAGCAGATGATAATTATGATTTTAAATGCTACACCTCAAAATCAGCAAACTACTATTATTTGATCAACAATGCTGCTCAATATTATTGTAAAAAAGAGGGATATCTTGTCAAAACAGCATAAACAAAGTCAGAAGAGATATAATGAAATCAGCAGTGATATCAGATTTCAGGTGATTATTGGAATTGTTTTAATCATTGCTATAATTATATTTAGTTATCTTAATCTAAACAGAACAGCATTACTGCAAATAGAATCTCCTAATAATATAATCATTGAGAAAAACACAAATACTATCTTTTTAGAGACACTAACATTGCGTCAGAAAATCGCTCAGATGATAATAACTTATGACAAAAAAGAGAATAAAGAACAGCTTCAAAATTTATTAATAGGGGGAATTCATATTGGCGCAAAAAGCAGCAAAGAAGAATTCTTATCACAGCTAAGTGATTATCAAGCTCAAGCGAAAATACCATTTCTTCTCACAATTGACCTTGAAGGCTGCGGCAATCCATTTGAGTCATTTGCAAAATTTCCAGCAGTTGTGAATATATCTACAAATGAAGAGGCATATATTATAGGTTATCAACAAGGGTTATTGTTAAAAGAATTAGGGTTTACAATTAATTTTGCGCCAGTTATAGATTTAAATGATACTATCTGGAAATGCAGAACGTTTAACGGAACTATTGAAGAAATATCTGAAAAAGCTGCAAGTTACATAAAAGGTTTGCAAGATACAGGAATAATCGCAACTGCAAAGCATTTTCCTGGTAAAACAATCATTGCAAATGACCCTCATAAGGATATAGTTATAACAATAATTGATAAAGATGACATTGAACCATTTAACTATGTAAAAAAAGAAAATGTATCTGCAATAATGGTCTCTCATCAAATTACTTCAGGGTTTATTGATTCAAATGGAAAACCATCAACTGTATCAAAAGAGGTTAACGTAAAAATACATGAGCAATTTGATGGTTTAGTAATTAGCGACGAGATAGGTATGGGTGGATTAAAAAGTTATTACAAAGATGATATCACTAATTTATACATTGACGTTTTTAGTTCGGGAAATGATCTTATCATCTACTTTAACACAGATATATCTCAATTGGTGCAATTGATAGACATTATTGAAACATCGGTGAAGCAAGGAAAGATACGTGAAAAAGATATTGATAAATCAGTTTATAAAATATTAAAGGCAAAAGGATTTAATGTTATTAATCACAAATTATATAAATAACTTAATTCATAAAATCAAAAAAAAAGGTGTTATCATGCAAAAGATACATAAGGCATTCATATTTATTTTAGCTGTTATAGTAGTAGCAGTACTAGCACTTTTTGTTGGATATATTCAAAATAAAGATAATGATTCTGGCCAAGATGATCAAAAGTTTTTAGATTTTGTTGGTGAAGCATTTAGAGGAAGACCTAATTTTGAATCTAAAAAGATACCATCTAATAATTCTGAATATCTTCGTGTTAAAAAAAAGCTTGATCTTAAAACAGTAAATAATGCAGAGATTCAGCAAAAAGTGTCATCAATAGATTTATCAAAATCGTCAAAAAAAATTGCTTCGTCGTTTCACCTTCGAATGGTTCAATTGAACAAAGTTACTTACTGCGAAGCTGCAAAAAAAGTAAGTTCATGGTCATTAAACTCAATCAATAAAGAAGCAAATACTGCAATTGGCCATTATTCTGGCTGCTATGACCCATTAGGAGATGACCTTAAAAAAACGTCAGCAGTATATTCTTATGACTATTATTCAGAACCTATTGCTGCTACACTAACTACAGGTGATGATGAAGGTAATCTTGGATTTAAATATGAACTTGATAAGATAGAAATACCAACTAATCAATGTAAGATTATGCCTGACGTATGCAAAACAGATAATCTACCGTTTATTTATGAAGCATATTGTGATCAGTATGGCAAGCCAACATATTCTACAGTGCAGGATTGCAGACAAATATTTGGCAATCAAGATTATATCTGCCAGAAAGGAGCATGTGTGCTGCCTCAAAAGCCGGTTGAACAGCCTGAAACACCAAAATTAAAGCCAGATTTGATTGTTGAGACAATCTATCCAACAATATATGGCAAGCAATGTATAAATTCATTTTATTTTAAAATCTGCAATAAAGGAGAAGGCACAGTTGAAAAAGAATTTTTCATTGAAGTTTCAGCTAACAACTACAAAAAAGAGATAAAATATATTTTTACAGACTATCCAAAGCTTGTATCAGGACAATGCACAGACTATTTTAGCGCTGGAAAATTAAATATCATTGGTTTTAATGTGCAATTAGAAACAACTATTGATGTTATTGTTGTTTTAGATTCTCTCAATGAACTTGAAGAAACAGATGAAACAAACAACATGAAAACTGCTGCTGTTTATTCAGGCGATGGTTATATATATAATCCAAACAATCCTAAAGAGCTTTGTGATACAACATGCTATGATTCAGATGGAAGTGATAAAGCATATTTTGTGGCAGGTGGATTAATATTTAAGTATAATGATAAGTTATATAGTTCTAATGATGATGAAGATGGAAATTTTAAGGATAAATGTGTCGATGAAGATTTTGGAAAAGAAGAATCTAAAAATGAGAATCAAGTCGAGTTAAAAGAAGTCTATTGCAAGCCTATTGTGAAGTATGAAAATACAGGCAAATTCTCAAATCCCTATGGAGCTAAATGGTTAGACTGCAGAGATTTAAACAAGCCAGATGACGGCATTTTCCATAAATGCCAAGAAGGGGCATGCAAAGTTATTCCAAATGATAATTTATTATGTCTTGATTATGAAGATGGCGAAGATCCATTCTTCAAAGGAAAAATAGATTACACTTCAATTGATGGAGATAATGAAATAATTTATGATTATTGCGACAGTAAAGAAGTATTACAAGATGTTTACTGCAAAGATGATTATCTGCGGGAAAGCACGTATATTAATTGTTATAAAACAAAAACAGCAGATGGCAAAGGCAATGTTTGTGAAGATGGAAAATGTGTTCCAACAGATATTGACAAAGAAGCATGTGTTGGTCCAACAATAACTGAAACAGATCCATATACACAAAACATGGTAACACTCACTAGATTATTAGGTGAAATAGATCAGAATCAAGATTGGTGTACTAATTTTGGTGATACTGTTGTTGAAGTCTATTGTGAAGGTAAATATCAAGAGACAAAAGAATACAACTGTGCGAAAGACGGTGCTGGCTGTGTTAATGGAAAATGTGTTTTTGGTGATGACAGCAAAAAGAAATGCGAGGAATTTAATGATGCAGGATTAGACTTTTACACAGGTGGAGAAATCAAATACACAACTGCATTTGGCGAGGAGCTCTTGAATAATGATTATTGTCTTGATGATGACGAACTGATTGAATTCTTCTGCGAAAATAATGAAGGCAAATTTACAGAACCATATTCCTGCAAAGCAGAGGGAAAAGATTGCGCCAATAATGCATGCAAATCAAAAGATCCAGCATTAGAAAGCTGTAAAGATGAAGATGGTGGACAAGTTACTGATGTAAAAGGAAAAACTGAATATGTAAGCCAGTACGGCGATACAGATTATGAAAAGGATTATTGTGTTCAGATAGATGAGGTTCCTAAACCAAAGTGCGATTATTGTCCTTCAGAAGCAGTTTCTTGGAATACAGAAACAAATGGCGTCAAAGAATGGTATTGTGACGGCAAGCAGATGAAATCAACAGATATTCTTTGCAATGCTGGAAAAGTATGTATGAATGGAAAATGTATAATAAAAAACCCGGCATTGGAGAATTGCGTAGTAGATGAAGAAAAAATCACAATTATTGATGCATTTGGAGAAGAAGAATATTATACAACCAATCAATGTGATTCTTTTGATGGTGTTGTTTCTGTTCATATCATTAACAGCTGCGATGGCAAGAAATTGAAACAAGAAACAATACAATGCCAAGAAGGAACAAAATGCACTTATGATTACAATCAAGGCAAAAATACATGCGTTGCAATAGATGAAAGCAAGAAATCATGTAAACTTTCAGAAGATGGGCAGTTGATTATCATAACTAATGAGTTTGGTTTTGTAAATTATGATCAGAATGAACCTTCATGTGATGGTGATAATGGTTATTCAATTCCTTACTGCAATGGAAATGAGATTAATTTTAACAATATACAATGCGAAGCAGGCTACAAATGCGAATGGGTTAATGGAGGCGATAAATGTGCACCATATGATGAAAGTAAGATTAAGTGTGAATCAAAAAAATATTATGAAGATTCCGGCGAAGAAACCGGCGGAAATTACATCGAATGGACAGATGGATTTGGAAAAGTAAGTATTTATACAAAATATTGTGGTTATGGCTCAGCAGAAGGACTATTAAAAATAGCGTATTGCAATGGAAACCAAGTAGATTACAAATATGAATCATGTGAAGCAGGCTACATCTGTAATCCAAAAACAAATAGCTGTCAGAAAGGAGATCCTTCATTGAATAAATGTGTTGGTCCAACAAAAGAAGAATTAGAGGTTAAAATAAAACAAAAAGTTGTGAAGACCAACGAATTTGGAGAAGTAGCAACTGTAGATACTTGGTTGCCAACTGAAGATATTTGTGTTGCAGATGTTGAACCAGATGGAGATCCTGAACATAAAAAACTAGCGCAGTTTTATTGTAACGGTACAGAATATGAATTAAGCATTGTTGATTGTCCTGCTGGTACAAAGTGCAAAAATGGTGTTTGTGCATGATGAACAGAACAATTAACAAAATAAAGAGAAATTATCATTCAAAGAGTTCACAGAAAAAATCATATAAGAGGACATTTTTTCTTATTTTAATTATAGTTTTTTTGGTTCTTATTGGCTTATTCTTATTTAGATACCTGCAGGATATTAAAGAAAATAATAATAGTTCTGCAGATAAACAATCTACAAATATATTTGATTTTGTCGGACAAGCATTTAAAGCACCAAAAAATGCAGAAAAAGTAGAAACAAAAAACAATAACAAAAAGATTTCAAAAGAAAACTTAAAGAAAGATATTATAACACAAAAAGAACCTAAAATACCGCCAGCTTATGATGAATCAAAGAAAAAAATACGTTTGACAGAAGAACAAAAACTGCAATATGATGATCCAGAGAAATATGCAGCTTGTGTAGAAGCAAAAAAGAAAAGCACATGGAAATATGTAAGTGTCAATGAAAATGAAGAGACTGTAACAGGTAATTACAATGGCTGTTATGATCCAAATGGAGATGATTTGAAAACTGCAGATGCTGTATATTATTTTGATTATACTACGCAGGTGAAAACAAATACTTATCAATCACCTTTTACGGATCCTTCATTAAATCAGTGCAAAATAATTTTTGATAAATGTAAAGAAGAAAAAACACCTTTTGTTTATGAGGTATATTGTGATCAAAAAGGAAACCCAGCATTTACAGAAGTAAAAGACTGCAGAATCGTATTTGGTAATAATGATTATATATGTGATAAAGGCAGATGTGTTTTACCTGTAGAAATCAAAAAAAAACCAGATTTAGTTGTTGATACAATTTATAAAGATGTTTATGGAAAACAATGTGTTAACTCGTATCATTTTAAAATCTGCAATAAAGGAGATGCTCAATTAGAAAAGCAGTTTGCAATGACAGTTAAAGTAAATGGTTATAGCTCAACATTTAATTATCTATTTGCAGACTTTCCAAAGTTAAAGCCAAATGAATGTGCTGACATAATAAAGCCTGACAAATTAACAATTCTGAAATTCAGCACAAGTGTACAATCAACTAATGATGTAACTGTAATTTTGGATACAGATAATGAAATAGATGAACTCGAAAAAAAAAACAATGAGAAAACTGCTTCAGTTTATTCTGGCAATGGCTATATTTATGATCCTGCAACATACGACCAAAACAAAGAAGAAACTTGGTGTGATACATTCTGTTATGATTCAGATGACGGCAAAACTTTTGGAAAGCAAGGACAAGTTTTGTTTAAACACAACAGCTATATCTCAACAACAGACGATTGGTGTTTGGGAGATAATGAAATAAAAACACAAATTAAAGAAGCATATTGCAAAAAAATTGTCAAATACGATAATACTGGCAAATTTTCTAATCCATTGGGATGGAAAATGTTTGATTGTACAATCTTAAATACAGACGAACAGCAATATAAATGTGAAAATAATAAATGCGTTCCTTGTGATGATGGAATTTGTTGGTATGCAACAGGCGGAGTTCCTCCTGAAAAGGAAAATATTTGCAAAGAAATAATAATAGATGATGGTAATACTGGTTCAGGAGAACAAGGTATTAATGAACCAGAGCCTGATCCTTTTACAAAAGGAAACAATGACATTTGTTCTGATAGTACTTCTCTTAAAGATGGCGATGAACCGCCAATAGATAAAGACACTCTGCCGCAAAATGTTGTGAAAGCATATTGTGCAGAAACTGGAGAAGAAGTTGGAAGTTATAGTGGTTCTTCAGAAGAATTGAGTGATTTTGAAAAATGGCTGAAAGATACATTTGAGGATTATGTTCCAAAAGAACCAAAATATTTTGACTGCAGTTATTATTCAACTACAAATCAAGCATATGCTTGTATAGACGGCAAATGTGTTGCTATTGATGACGGCCAGAATAAAGAAGCATGTGAAGGTCCAAAAGAAACAGAAATTGATGCTTATCAGAAGAATAAAATAATCTATACAGCAATTCTTGGTGATGAACAACAGGAAGAATCAGACTGGTGTGCAAATTCAGGAGATACTGTTATGAATGTTTTCTGTTATGGAAAAAAATGGAGCACAAAAGAATACAACTGTGTAAAAGATAGTGCAGCATGTGTTGATGGTAAATGCATCACGCCAGATGAGAGTAAAAAGAAATGCACAGAAAATGATGATAAAGGCATTGATTATGAGAAAAGCGGCTGGATAGATTATACAACCGAATATGACCAAAGCGATTCACGAGGAGATTATTGTATTAATGATGACCAATTGATAGAATACTATTGTGAAGGAAAAGAAAACAAATTTACAGATCCTTTCTCATGCAATTCAATCGGAAAGAAGTGTATTGATAACGCTTGCCAATAAAACTATTTATTCTTTTTATTTTCTATTTACTTTCTTATATTCTTTCTGATCCATATCTTCTTGAAATAATTCAAAGTCAATGTTGACAATATGAATCCAAATGTTGGAACTAATGCATTCAACCAAGGATGCTGAACATCAATAGAGATAAGAAAAATAACAATAACAAAATACGTCAGAACTGCAATGATAATCCTTCTTGTCTTGCTTGTTTCCCAAGCTTTGTCTGCTTCGACGCGTTTGTTTCGCTGTTTTATTGATTCAATTTCTGACTGCATTCTATTATAATATTCTATCCTTAACTATATAAATCTTTTTAAAGTACTTAAGTACATAAGTACTTATGGTATTGAAATTAGAATTTGAAAATAAAATAAGTAAACATGAAATATTTATTCGTTCTTTCTCATTACAATTCTGCAATGGCATGGTAATTTATATTGAGCGCGTAATAATGCTTTCTTACCAATTTCAATATCTTTTTCTTCAACACCTACAACAAAAAGTACTTTTCCTTGTGTGATCTGCGCAGCAATTCCTATAGCCTTTCCATAAGAACGAGCCATACCGGTACTCATTCTGTCTGCTCCAGCACCTGAAGCTAATGGATTTTCTCTAAGAATATGGTGTGGAAACATACGCAACTGCATAAAAAAGCCATTTTTACCAAGCTTTTTTTCAAGTAATCTATTGCCAGTCAATCGCGCTGATTCAATTGCATTATGCCTTATTTGCAGATTAGCGTCTGAAATTAATTCAAGTGTTATAGGAAACTTCTTTTTTGTTTCTCCCATATCATATCTAACAACCTTTGAAACTGGAGAAGCTCTAACATAGGATAATTCTCTGTATTTAGACTTTCTTGTATATGGTCGTTTTATTCTTCTATACGCTACAGCCTTTCTTGCTCTTGCCATACATACAAAGATTAAGAGGTTATTTATAAAGATTTCTTTTGCTTGTTTGCTTCGCAGGCTGTGTCACAATACAAAAAGATAATTAGAATCAAACATAAAAAATCCTTTTTTTATAAATTCCTTTAGATTAATGCTGTTTTTTTTCAAATTATTCTGTATTTTTTTCAGAT
>JAGVYW010000011.1 GCA_018303075.1 Candidatus Woesearchaeota archaeon
ATTGTCTGTTTTGCTCATTTAGATATTATTTGGTTGCAAGTTAATAAAATCTTCTAGAAAACCTGCGGCTTCGGAATTGAAATACAAAGCCTCAGGAGAGGATTAGAAGCGAAGTTAATGTCTCGCACTATTTCTAAACTTATTTCTTTTATTAGATGGAAGTTGTATAAATAATTTTCGCAATGAATCTTTAAAAGTAATTTCAATCACACAAATAAGAAAAATATTTATAAGTATGAATATCAATTCTATATTAAGTGACCGTCCCTAGCTAAACCTGAAGAAACTAAAAAGCTAACATTTTGACATTCAGATAAATTATTATCCTCTGTAAAGCATTGATCGCCTTCAAGATAAACAATATTATTTGAGTTGACATCTTCACCTAAATAGATTATATTATCTTTTAGAGTGAGAGGTAAATTCATTTTTTTGCCTTCTCTTGTTTTAAATGAAATGATTCTATTTTGATTGCTTGCATTCAATTGAATTACTTCAGTATCCCCATTTACCAATTCGCTGAATACTATTTTAAATCCGCCGAAAACTGGATCAACCAACATATCTCCTGGTATTAAGTATAAGCTATCAGTATCAGGCCTTGCTCTAATATGAATCCCTTTTAATTTTTTAATATTATTACTTATAATTAAATCAAAATAAGCATGAGAATACCAATCATTAACAAATGTGTTCTTTATTCCATTAATTATAGTCTCTTGATAATTATCCCTTAATTCTATTATTTTATCATAATCATTATCTTTTAATTTAATATAATTCAGTTTACCATTAATATCCATATTTGCATCTAGGATTGTATAATTTTTACCAATAATCGTAATAATTAAACCAATAAGGTCAGAAGCATTTTTGTATTCTATTGGATCCTTAAACCCCAGAGTATAATTCCAAGCATACACATTATATGCATCAGAAAAATAAAAATAAGTGCCTGCATTAGGAGCTACATCATTATCTTGTGCAAACACTAATTTCACAGTGTTATCATTCTGAAATCTTAACATTTGCGTATAATTTGAATTCTCTACAAGAAATGTTCCGCATTTTAATTTCTCTTTGCAATCAGGAATATCATTTTTGTTAAAATCCAAATTCTTATGGAATTTGCCCAATTTAAACTTCTGTGCTGTTGCTAATGCTTCCAAGACTGAAATTTTATCATCACAATTCAAGTCTGCACATTGTTCTGATATTTTCATACATCCAGGAGTATCTCCATTTGACTGTACAAGAAATGTTTGATAGCACCAAGAATCAAACATGTTTACTGTACCATCTGCATTAATATCTCCATATAGATTAGAACAGGTATTAGTTGCATCACCTGCAACTTTACCTGTTGGCTTTCTTTGTTTATTCTGAGTTGATCTTTCTTTTGCAACAGTATCTGCTCTTTTTTTATCTTCTGTTGTACTTGTTTGCTTGCATTTTGTCTGACAGTTTTTATCTAATCTGCATTGCTGGATACACCTTTGTTCATCAGTTGTTGGTTGCATTGTAGAAACTCTTTTATCAAAGCTGCTTTTTCCAGCAGCAGTTACATTGGTAGTAAAATAAGCAAAGATAATCAATAGAATAATAAAAAGTACAATATGTTTGTTTCTTAACTCCATCATACGACTAAGAAATTGTTTAGTCTTAATAAAGCTAATCAAATCCTACTCCTCTGCATCGCATCCATCAACTCCTTCTTCGGAACTTTTTCAATAAACTCTCTAATTCGCTTATTCTCAATCTTCTTGATCTCATTCAGATTGAATCTTTCAGAACAAATCAATCTAACTTTTCCTCCAAACTCCTGCAATCCTTTGCTTAATGCTTTCATTTCCTTTTGCGATGGAGAAATGATTAAATTCTGTTCTTTGCTATCCATTGCAATGACTGGATTCAACAAGATGGAATTATTATTCTTGGTAAATTGATCAACTGACTTGTTAATTGAAGCTCTTGTCCTTACAAAAAGAGCATCTTTATTTTTATGGATCAATTTAGCTTCCTTAATTATGTCTTGCTTCAATATCCTTTCCAATAATTTATGTTTGTCCTTTGTTTCTATTTTAACAACACCGCTATGCGTACCAATATTTACGTCTTTTTTATCGCTAAAACTATTCAACATTATTCCATCTGGATATTTTTCACTTGTATTTGAAAACCAGCATTGATGATCTACTTCTAAAATAGCAATCTGCTTTTCATCATTTTTCTTATTACAAAATTGATGTTCGTGTCTCCAGAATTCTTTTGCACAACCAAAACAAGTCCTATTTCCACATTCACTGCAAAAGCCTTCTGAATGTCCACATTGGCAATTCAAACAATTTATCGTACAATTTGAATGTTTCATTTGCTTGACAGAACAATGTTCGCAGGCTGTTTCAAGGCAGATGTTACAAAAGCCAAGCGTGTTGCCATAAGTACATTTACATGGATGTTTTTTATTTTCAACAGACTTGCCTAACAGATTTTTTTCAAGCAGATTCATGAGTGCCTTATTTGCATCGCTTGAAAGCAAATTTAACCATTCTGAATTTATCTCGTAAATATCTTCATATTTTAAAATTAGTTTCTTATGAAGAAGTTCGCTTAAAGCTTTGAATATTGCTCTTTTTGTACAAAACATACTTTTCTTTTTTAATTCTATGAACAACTGATTTGCGGTTTTAGTGTTTCCACTAAGCAGGATATTACATATTTGTGCTTTTAAGTCTTTTTCAAACAGTAAGGAATAACTCATTATTTTGACAGTTTAATAAGTTCAATTCCTCTTTTTTCTAAAACAGCTAATATCTTTTGTCTATCAGCTTCGCTTCCTTGTGCTTTTCGATCAAGCATTGCACATTGAACGCCACCAATTGTTTTATCCAATGCCAGCTCAATTACTTCAGGAGTAACATCTGGGAATGTGAAGTAAGGAATAAAATGACCAAATGCAAATTCTTCCTCTAAACCTCTTCTTGTAAATCTCTCTGCGTAATGATCTCCACCAAGAGCTAAACAATTCTTGCTTTGCTTAGGTTCTGCATTTATCAGATATAAAACAGTATCAGTAATTGCTTGAACAGCTTTCTCATCATTATGATGCTGTTCTGTATCTCCAATTTCTAAAAACATAACTGGAGCTTTTAGTTCAGTTGGCGTGTGATGAGTTACTTCATAACTTACATTATAACCAAGTTCTCTTTCCTTGTTTAACTTATCCAAATGTTGTAAGGCTAATTTCATGTATCCTGGATGAACATACGCTAATTTGTGCGGTTCTCCCCTATATGGCACTTTGCTATCTGGTTGAGGTAATCTGAAATTTCCAGCAGGATGCACAGTCAAACGTGGCAAACCTTTTCCTAAATGCCGAAATGGAAAAATGTAGATTTCAGGATCAAAGTATTTATTTAAATCTGAAATGTCCAAAACTAAATCATTAGGATGCCAAACTAAAATGGCATTGTCTTTTTTGAGTGTTGGATAAGGACAGCTTTCATGCTTGAATGGCGTAAAATGTTCTTGTAGTTTATGACCTATATTCCTACTGCACAAGTCTTGTTCAGTAGCTACTATTACAATGTTTTTTACCATAGTCTCTAACATACCTCAACAACTTTTTCAATCTTTACAAAATTCTTAAGTTTCACATTGCTAATTTGAACATATTGATTTTTTATTGGCTCATTACTGCACCAAGGATCAGGCAATTTTGCATTTCCTTTAAGATAATGGCTTCTTAATGGACAGCCACCTTTACAAACAATGTTGTAATCGCATTTAGTGCATTTTCCAGTTACAGATTCCCAACTTCTGTTCATGTAAAACTGAAATAATTCAGTATCATATACTTCTTCCAAGCTTTTTTCAGTTATGTTTGCAGTTAACTCCATAAAATTCTTATCAGCAGTAACATAACCGCATGGCGTAACAAATCCTTCTGGCGAAATATAAATAAACTTCTTTCCAGCAGCACAACCAGACATATATTTTTCAAATAATGGTGCATTGCTTATTTCTTCGCTTTCATTTCGTAATTCCATTGGATAACAAAGCATGCTTTCAAAATGAATGTTTTCTGCTTGTGCAAGAATTGGAATGCATTGATTATATTCTTCCGGAGATAACATTATTTCCTTATTTTCTAATGTTCTTCCAAATGGTTGCGGAATTGTAACTGTGATTTTATCAGCAGGCAATGTGTTTAATTTTTTTATTAATTCATTAATTTTATTGACATTAAATTTTGATAAAATACAACCAATGCTTACTTTCACACCAATAGATGCGAGATACTTTATTGCTTCTTCTGCTTTCGCTAAACCTTCTTTTCCACGTAAAAGTCTGTATTCTTCTTCAGTTGACCCATCAAAAGAAACATAAGCAGCATCTAATAAGCTGTAATCAATATTTGTTTCTTTTACTAATGTGCCATTGGTAATCAGAACAAGTTTAAAGCCATTCTTTTTAACATATTCAATAATTTCTTTAATATTTGGATGCAATAATGGTTCTCCACCTGTAATGATTATTTTGCGGAATTTATTCTGCTTTAGAATGTCAATAATCTGAATTGCCCTTTCTAATGGCATTTCTCTATTTTGTGGAGAACGAACATAGCAATGCTTACAGTTATAATTGCAACGATGGGTTATTTCAAGATAAACACTACCATCTATTGTTGGAGGAAATAAATCCGCAAGCTTCACTTTAAAGACCCATGCTTGCAGCAACAGTTATTTTATAGCGTTTTACCTCTTTTTCAATTTTGCATTGTTCTAACTCTCTAAGAAATGATGGTTCTGGTACTACAAATTCGTTTTTCATGGTATTCCCCTCCATTATAATCTCTAACTACCAAAAATCCCATGAAAAATCTCTTTTTATTACTGTGGAGAAGTGTTGGCATTTATATTGATTGTGGTTTTGAATTGCTTAAGGAGAAATAATATATATAATAAGATATTCTTTTGGATTATGGATGACAATCAGATAAGAATATTAATTTTAGAATTTTTGAAAAACTCTTATGATAAAAATCCTCATAGTTATATTGAAAGAAAAAATATAATTGAAAGATTAAATATTATTGGAAATGAATTAGATAGGAATATAAAATATCTGGAGCAAAAAGGTTTAATAGATGCTGAATGGTTTTTGGGTGGTAGCTTTATAACAAAGATTAATAGCTACGGAATTGATGCTATAGACAATATTAAATCAGAACTTATTAAGCAAGAAATAATAGAAGAAACACTTCCTAATATAATTAATGAGACTAAATTATATGTTGATTCAAAATTAAAATTATTAAATGAAGAAATTCTTGTTAAATTAGATTTAATCTACGATGATTTAAAATTACGAGATGATACACATACATTTTCTAGAGTGGCATATGATTGCAGAGAAATATTATTTGATTTTACAGACGCTCTATTTAAGGAAGAATATTTAAGAGATAATGAACAAAAACCTACAAGGAATCAGACTAAAAATAAACTGAGATTTATTGTCCGTAGTTATTCTAATAGTATCACTCAAATTAATTTAATCTCAGAAAGATATGATTATATTATTAATTATTTTAATTGTTTGAATGATTTTATTCAGAAAAATGCCCATCCTGATGGTTTCAAAGTTACAAGAGAAGATGCTAATTCATGCTTAATTTACACATATCTTTTTATGAGAGATATCTTAAAGATCACAGAATTAGAGGAATAAAATATATAAAATAAAAAAGTTAATCAATTTGAATTTATTTCGTTGTAAAGGTTTTATAAATGCTGGAAAAATTAAATTTAATAATTGGATTAATTATAGCAATTTTTTCATTAATAGGAATTATCATAGGAATTATTTGTTTCTTTTGGAAACTTCATGATAGAATAAAAGATCTGGAAAGGAAAAATGAGAAGTATGATAAATATTTTGATGCATATGAATCTTCAATCATAAGTTCACATAGGCTAGGTGTTAAAAAATGAATTTTATTCTCTCAGATAATCAAGTAAAAGAATTGGAGACTCTCATTTTTAAAATAAGGACTAACTCTATAAGAAGTGGTGAAATAGACAGATTTCAATACTTAGTAAGGAAAGTAAATTATAAAATTGATATAGAATTTCAACAATTCTTACTTACTCATGGTTATATAGATATAAAACATTTTTTAGATGATTATAACAATAAAAAAAATAAAGAATTTATTGAAGGGCTCATTAAAATAGGATTAGGTATACTTGCTGCATATGCATTATATAGATTATTAAAAGAAAAATAATCTATTATATAATTTATTATATTACCTTCTCATAATAACCCACTGGTTTAATATCCACAATTATAGTCTTGTGGATTATGTACTTTCCATCTTTGCTTTTGCTGATTTGTGTTTCAATTATTGGCTTACATTCATTTTGTTCCATTGTTTTCATCCTCCATTAAGACAAATAATATAAATAAGTATAACTAAATCATAGACTTATGAAGAAATTGCTATTAGTTTTTTTAATTGTGTCATTAACGCTGATTATTAGCTGTACTTCTAAGCCAATTGATTCTCAAAAGAATATCCAACAATCTGAAATAGAGATAAAGAACGAGAATATTAATGAAAACAAAGATGTTGTTCTTAAATGTTCTATGGAGAATGCTCAGGAATGTTTGAACTCTCTCAAAGAATCTAAAAATGTTGATTTTAATACAGGAAATCAGACATTCCATTTTAGATTTGATAAAAATGGCATAATGCATGTTTACAATAATAGTATTGTTGGATTAGATGAAAACAATAACTTAAGATGTTTAGTAAATAATAAAATTGTAAGTTCTGAAGCTGATTGCCTTGATTATGAGAGAATTATTAATTTAATCGATTGTACTGCTAAAGAAAACCAATACCACTGTTTTACAATGTTAGCTTATTATGAGAATAATGCTTCAAACTGTTATAATATAACAAACTCTTCAGAATCTTTTCTATGTGTTGTTGGACTTAAGAATCAAAGAATCTTATATGGTATAATGACTGAAAAAGGCTTGGATATTGAAAGAATGCAAGTATCTGCTATAAGTGAGTTAGCAAGAATCAAAAAAGAGATATCAATATGTTTTCTATTAAAAGGGATTAAAGATCAACTTGAGTGTAAAAGAGTTGTAATTCTTCAAATAAATAATAGCAATGATTGTGAACAATTTTCTTCTATTATCGAGAAAGATCATAAAGATGTATGTTATTCTAATTTTGCGTCTAGATTAATGGATGAATCACTTTGTGCTAAGATTCAGAATAATAGTAGGAAGAATGATTGTTATAATATTCTAGCAAATCTGAATATAAAGAATGGCTTATGTAACAAAAGTAAAGCTAACTTATTATGCAATAAAATTATTGATAATAAGGAAAAAAAACAATCATGTATAGAAAGAACAGAAAAAGTTAATTGTTAATTATCTTGCTTCAAAGTTTCAAAATTCTTTCCATCTATAACGGGCACATTTTGAACCTCGAAATGTGCCTTTTCATTGTTTATAGGCTCTAAAACAGCAGAATTTGAAACTTGAGATAAAGTAAACTTCTTGATAATTGCAGGAACTTCCTTTCGCACAAATGCTTCACCATATTGCTTATATTTCTCCTTATCCTTCCAATCTGTTACTACAAAGAACCAATCATTTCCATATCTTTTTGTCAGTAATTGCACTTTCAGTTCAATTCTTGGATTTTCATTTCTTAGTTTTGCACCTGTTTCGACTTCAATTGCAATTCTTTTTCCACTAATTTCAAAAACAATATCTGCATCTCTTGTTTCATACAACTCAACTTTTACAGTATATTTCCTCAAGTATTCCTCGATTGCCTTAATCACAAAGAAATGCTCTGCACTTTCATTGTATCGTGGCTTGAGCAAGTATTCTTCAAGCCTGCCACCATATAAACCAATATGCGCAGATAGAATGTATCCATTTTTAACCAAGTCTTCTATTTCTTCTTTTGTTATTTCTTTCTTGCGATAAAATCCTTTGGCATAATCTACTGTTGATTTTTCAAATGTTGTTACTATTTCTCCAGATTTCTGCATTTCTTTCTTTAACCGTTCATCTGCATTTGTTGTTATAACGCTATGCTCTTCTGGGGAAGCAATGACTTTAATTTCAGTATGCTCATTAGCAATAATAAGAATGCCTTCCCCAGCAGTTGCAGTTAAAAGCCTGTCTCGTTCATTTTGTGAGAGCTTGAATGTTTTCTCAACTTGGTCTATAATAGAAGGCTTTTGGCGTAAAAGCAATGTATATTCAGAATTATTCAGCAACGCTTTGCCTGCATCATTTTTCAGCAAGTCTCCAACGTCTTGCGTAATTAATAATAATCCAAGATTAAACTTTCTGCAAGTCTTGACTATCTTGAAAATATATCCTTCATCTTCAGTTCTTTCTAACAAGCTCCAAGCTTCATCCACAACAAGAATTTTTCTCTCAATATCTTTCTTCATTTTCATGTAAACGTAATCCAAAATAAGAAACATTATTGTTGGCTTTACCTGATTTGGCATATCACCAATATTAAAGCAAACAAATCTATTGTTAAAGTTCAGGTTTGTTTGCCTATTCATAAAACTGAAAACTCCAGAAACATACATCTCAATTCTGTTGATTAAACTTCTGTATGTTTCTGATTCAATTTTTGTAGCATTTTTTGACATTGCTTTCAATTGTTTCAGCAAATCTTCTATTAAGGGAGGTTCTTTTCGCCACGTTGTTTTATCATTGGTTATGCCTTTCTGTTCAAAAACTAATGATAAAGCTCTATCTAATACAGCCTTTTGTATTTCAGAAGTTTGTCCAAGCATAACTGGAAACAAATCAAGCAACATCAATTTCTTCTCATCATAATCATGTCCCATTAAATCCAAAGGATTGATAATTGATTCAGATTCTCTTGAGATTGTTATTAATTCACCATTAAATCGCTCAACTAAATCAATATATTCTGCTTGCGGATCAATAACCATTACTTTTGTGCCATTAAGCAATAATCGTGCAATCATCAGCTTTGTAAAATAAGATTTTCCTCCTCCTGAACTTGCCAAAACTATTCCATTCGCATTGTAAAGCTTAAAAATGTCTTTTATTATTGGAATATTGTTTTTGTTCAACCCTAACAATATGCCTGATTCATCAAGCTGAAGAAATTGTGAAGTAAAAGGGAAAAATGCAGATAATGCTTTTGTTGTAACATTTTGTTTCCGATTTAATTTATTCATCCCTAATGGAATTGTTGATAATATTCCATTATGCATTTCATAAACAGGAACATGGGGAATCATGAGCAATGCATTAAGGTCTGACTCAATCTTTTTTGAAAGAATATTTAATTCTTCCAATGTTTTTGCTTTGCAAGTAATGTATAATGAGACATTAAACAGTTTTTCATTGCCTTTCTGTACATTTTCAAGAACTGTTTTAGTATCATTATATTTTATTTCCAATGTGGGATTAATCATCCCTTTGTTTTGCAATGACCATAAATCTGCTCTTTGTTTTTGAAGTTCTTTATTGAGCATTATCATCATAAATTCAATATTGTATGGCTCAATGTGAATAGCAATGTCAAAATTGCCATTTATCGTAATAATCTTATCAAGAAACCCTTCTTCAACACTTCTTGGATAACCCTTGACAGCTATTGTTCTTGCAAACGTTTCATCATATTTTACTTCATTGGGAAATGTTCTGAATAATTGTGGTGCAACTGTTGTGAAAAAATAATCATTTTTTGTATCTTTTTGCTCATTGTAAACATCATTGAAGAAGCTTGCAATTGTAAATAGTAAATCTTCATCTTTGAGTCGTGTAAACTTTAGATTCATATTTTTGAGTAATTCTTCACAAACAGCAATTTGCACACCAAGATTATTTCCATCTTTCTCTGGGATTATTAGATAGAATGAACGATTCAACAAGCCTTTTGTAGCAATTACATTTGCCATGTGTGTCTTGAAATCATTGAACAAATGGTTGTAATCCTTATTTGATTTTTTGCTTACTTCTTCAGCTTTTTCTCCTAATTGTGCTAAATACGTATCAAGATTTAATGAATCAGTTGCAATTGTAATCTGAATCTGAAAATCTAAACTATTGAGAAATTTCTGAAACATGCTAATAACAATTTGTTTCTCTAAATTATTTCGTAAACTGAAATTAATCGGCTCAATTTTGATGATTGATAATTTCTGCTTATTTCTTAGATGAATAATATCTGTTTCAATCTTATCAAGATTAAGGTACTTCTTCATTTTTTCATCATTGATAGAGAATTCACGCCATTGCAACCATTTAACGATGTTCTTGATTAAGGTAGGAATCTTTGTAAACATGAAAAGCAATCCTATACCAGAAGGGATTAATGCAATTGCTACTCTATAAGGCAATTCAAGAGGTAATTTCAAAAGAATAGCTATCGCTATTGGAAAGAAGATTATCGCATAAAATAATTGGCTGAATGTCAAGCCAAAGATAATCTTCTCTTGGTATTCTAATTGTTGCGGTATTTCGTAAGACATGAGAAGGAAAGTTTTATTAAATAAGTTTATTATTCCAATAGTAAATGGTTATAATTAATCTTAATAATCAAAAATTACATAAGGTAATTACCTTTTTGATATTAATAATCAGTTTATTCATCTCTGTTTTATTATATTTCTATGATGATTATCTTACTAATTTAGCAAGTAGTTTATTAGCTTCACTATTTAGTATTTTTTTGGCTTATATTATTTTTATAATAGAAAAAAGAGCTTATTCAAAAGAGAAAAGGAAAAATAGACAGAATAAAATTAAAAATCTATTACATGAGCTTGATTACAATTTAGGTATTCCTTTTTATATCCTTGATAATTTTGAGACTTTTCTAGGTAGTATAGAGAAAAAAGTTATCTCTTTGAGTTCTAAAGAGGATTTGATTCCGCAAAACCAAATTCGTCTGATTAAAAAAAGATTAATTTATCTAATTAAAATCTATAAAGAAAAGATGAATAATAAATCTAATAAGAGAAAATTAGAATGTTTTATGAAACAATTTGAATCTTTAATTGAAGAATTTAAGTTTGATTTTGGTAATGATATTGAGGCAAAAATTATTAAAATTGTACCAATAACATGGTTTACTTTTGAATTGCCTAATTCAGTTATAGATCATTTCTTTGTTTCTTTTGAAGATTTAGAAAGAACTGATTTTGAAATAAGGAAACTAATTATTGAAGTGAAACATATAACTAATGTTTATAAAACTGATATGGCTATAATAAATCAATGTGATTTTAATGATGAAGATAATTTCAGTGATAATTTTAAGAGGGTATATTTTTTTAATGCTGGCAAAAACCACATTCATTATGTTCATGAATTTATCGAAAAGTATTCTCTTTTTGCTCAACGTTTAATTGAGAGAGATGTACAATTGAAGAAATATTATAATAAGCATAGAAATGATTTAAAAAGACTTAGGAGAGCTTTAGAAAAAAAAGAATTCTAAATTTTTTAATAAAAAAATTATGAATAAAATATTAACTTATAAATTCATAAAAAATTGAACTCCACCAAATATAAATATGAACAAAATTATTAATGATAATATTATAATTGGAAGATAGTCTATTATTTTACTTTTTTCCATATTTATCACCTTTTATTTATCTATTAATCTTAAGTATAAATATTTTATTGAAGTCATCGAGAGCCCGTCACCTCCAATGTAACAAACCACTAGTTTTCGCCTAGTGATTAAATGATGTATTTTATTGCAGCTTTGATTTCTTTGCCAAATGTTGAATCTGCTGCTCCAAATGCTGCTTTAATCAATGCAAAAATCAGCAAAAATATAATCAATAAATTAACCGCTAGAAATGCAACAGTAACTAATACAATCTTATAATTCTCAAACAAAGGAATTTGTAATAATGCAGAGCCACCAAGCAAAACAATTGCACAAAAAAATGGAATAAAAATTATTATGAGCAATGTATTCAAAATCATTTTGCCGTATTGCTGCAATGGAGGAATAAAATAAAAGAACATTGCGAATGGAAAGAAAACAACTCCAATAACAACAAAGAAATACCTTAATGCTAACGTAAGAACTGTAAATATTAAAATTACAACATAAGGAATTAACAATAATAATTGTAAGCCAAAATTAGTAATATTATCTGCTGTCATCAAAAAGAATTTTGGATCAATCATTTCTAAAACTCCTGTTGTCAACAAGCTTGATAATTCAATGATTAATTCATAAATAACAAAACTTGCTTGCACAAATAAAACCATCAGTACAACATTTTGAAGCCAATATTTTGCTTTCTCTCGCCTTGCTGCATCATAGCCAGAAATCATAAAATTAAAGCCTGCAAATAAGAAAAATAAACCATAAAATAATGAGATTATATACACAATAATGCTCCATAAAGGATAAAATACAGTTACTTGAGTTGGTTGCGTTAATAATGATTGAATAAAGGAAAGCAATGGTTGGATTGGAGCATTTAGTATAGTCATAATAAATTGAAAGAATTTCTCTGGAAGGCATATTGCCAAATTCGTTAGTCCGCATTCACTCATAGGGTAGCACCCCAATATTTTTTAACTAATCCTAAGAAAATTATATTTGTTCCAGCAAATACACCAACTGAGAAAAGAATGTTGAGTGGTTCTTCATTTTTCACATGGATTAGTTTCTCAAATTCTTTGTCGTTATAAACTATTGTTATTTTATTATGGTTCTTATTAGCTTTTAATTTGAGATTACCATCTGTTGCAAATTCTTTGTCAGCATACTTAACAATATAATTCTGTTGCGGTTCAATCTGTAAGTTTATCTCTTCATTTTCTGCATAAATTAATTTATCTGTTGATATATTTACATTGAATTGAACAAAATTAAGATCACAATCAACACTTTTATTGTCAAAAAAGCTTGAAATGATTATTTTACAGTTATTTGTATTCTTAAGAATAACTTCATAATTATCATTTCCAGTAAATGCAAGATTTTCTGCTTTATTGCTTTTATACTGCTCAGTTTTCAGAATAAGAACTCTCAATGGACTTAGATTTTGAACAATTGAAAACGAGTAGTGATGTTCTTGCAGAGAAGAATTATCAAATGTTAATTCTAAATTAGCAAATTCACTAAAGGTAAGATTTGCTTTTGTTGTATTCAAGTATTTATCTTTTATCTTGAATTCTGCTTGTAACTCTGGATTATGTATTTGAGCTATAACAACATCATCAATAATTAGCTCATCTATCTTATTTTCAGTGCTATGATAAACGCATTTTGTAACACAATTCTTTTTTGTACAAAATTCTTTCTTTTTGTAATGACTTATTATTGTTCTTACAGTTACAATATAATCAGCTTTTATCACTAAATCTGTTTTATCAATATAATTTACAGAATAATCAATGTCTTTTCCTGTGCCTTCATATATTTGATTAAAATAAATATTCACTTGGTCAGAATTCTGCTCTAAAACTCTTATTGTCTTGCAATCTCCAGCTTCAGTATAAGAGGGAATATTAACAATGTAATCTGAGCCAATCAATAATTCTCCTGAGTTATTTATCAATAAAGTATTATTTAACAAAACAGAAGGCATTACAGCAAGGATTTTAACCCAAGCATCATCTATAAAACCCTTGCTGTACTTTTGTATGCCATCTGGTGGTGTGTTTAGGGGTGATTGTTTGTTCCAATTGTTTACTAATTGAAAATCTGGATAGAATTTACTATTGCTAATAATATCTGAGATCAAATAATCCTCTTCTAAGTCTGATAATCCAGCATTGATTATTTCAGAGCAGATTTCTTTATGAGATGTAACTTCGCATTTGTCAGCTATCGCTACTGGAATGACTGCAATAAAAAATAAAATAAAAAATAGTTTTTTCATTGTTTTGCCTCTAAACAAGTAATCCAACTATATATGGTGCTCCCCAGATGATAATCATCCCAATGATGACATACATTGCAATGTTTTTTGCTTCATCTCTCTTTCGTGGATCATTTCCTGAGCTCATGTAAGCAATTCCTGCATATAATAAGAAGATTCCAGCTACAACAGAGGAGATGTATTTTACAAAGTTATAGATTTTCATAACAGGTTTTAGTATATCATCAAACTTAGCTTTGTCAGCTGGAGCAATTGATTGGTTTATCGCAGAAGTGTCTGCCATTATAAAAGGAAATGCAAAAAAGCCAACCAACATTATTATTAACAGCATTTTTTTAATCATAATATCAGCCTCCATTTAGTTTAGTTCATCTTCTTCTTTCTCTTCTTGAATGATATTTTCATCATTCAGTTTTTTATTCTCTTTTTCTTGAATTGGTTCTTCAATTCCATTGAATTCAACTACTTCTTCATCTCCTGCATCACGCACAACTTCGTAATCATTCTGTTTTTTTCTTCTCATAATATCAGCCTCCTTGCTCTTTTTGATAAAAACAATATTTGCCAGCAAATAAATAAAAATCATGGAAAAATTAATTCCCATGAATATCAGTAAATCAAGAGTTGTACCGCCTAAGATAAGCCAAAACAAAATGCTTACAGTTAGCAATATCAAACACATCAGCAATGTAATCCAAGATTCTTTAGTAAATTTCATTTTCTTAGCCTCTTATGTCCATTTTTCTGATCAGCTTTTCTGTATCTTTCCAAGATATCCTCTGGATTATCTTTTGGATACATCCATTGCAGAAAATCATTACACGTTCTGCATAGTGTTGTTTTTGTTTCTTTTTTGCAGAGTTTGCACTTCATCATATTTTCCCTCCAGATATTTTTGAAGTGCGCACTTCTAAGAAAATTATAGAATAAGAAAGGTTAAATAGTTTGTAGGCTGAAAGGGGACACAATTTTAAGAGAAAACTATTTAATAAGTAACATTAACTTAAATAAATTATGGGATATTTTTGTAATTTATGTAATGAAACAATTACTTTTGCTGAATATAATTATTCTAGGCAAAAGTTTAATAAGGCTCTTTGTAGAAATCATCAGAATAATCAAAGAGATATTAAACAAAAAGGATATACTTCTAAAAGAAATTCACCAACACAAGAAACTAAACAATTAGGATATGCTCTTCAAAAACGTGGTTGGAAAGTAGAATATGAAAAAAAAGATGGATTTAAAAGTATTGATATTGCAATCACAGAAGCAAAAGTGAATATTGAGGTTGATGGTAGCCACCATAATTTCAGTGATAAACAAGCTTTAGCAGATTTAAAGCGAACATTCTACTCATTTAAGAAAGGTTTCTTAACACTTAGGATACCTAATTCATTAGTTAAAGATAAAAATACCTTAGAGCAAACTGCTGATTACATAGATGGATTTCTAAATGAGAGTGTTGTTCAGATGGAAAATGATAATGATTTTTGGTAATTAATATTTAACTCAAGCCATCATCTGCAACTTCTCCATCAACAACTTTTGCACATCCTTATCCCTCAATAACCGATTCATCAATTCATCTGTACTGTTTCTCATTTTCATCTCCTCTTGTTGTCTTTGTTCTAACTCCATTGCAAATTTTAAATCTAATATTCCTGCACACTTTGAACAATATTTGCTATCATAAGCATTAATTGTATCACATCTTGGGCAAATTCTTGGTAACATCTGAGATTCTTTTTTTAGTTCTTCAGTTTTTACACCATTCATTGTAAGAATTGCATCATCAATATCCCTCCCGCTCATGTGGACATACGTTGAAGGCATGTCTGAACCTTGTATCCAGCCAAAATATTGATTCATTTGAAATTCTGTTAAATGATTTGCCATATATGTAGCTCTTGAATGCCTAAACAAGTGAGGATTGCATTTTTTCTTAATTTCTGCTTTAGCTGTTAGAATTCTCAAAATCTTTCTTAAATTACCATATTTCAATTGCTTATTATAATTGACACATCCTACATTAATCCATAATGGACTATTACTATCATTTCTAAACGGATGATTATTTACCCATGCCATTAAATAAGGAGTACTTGAGATTAAACGTATTTTTCGAGAACCTGTTTTTCCTTTTACGCTAAGAACAACTCCATTTTTATCAAATGAAATATGTTTTAAACACAAATTTCCAATCTCACTAACTCTTGCTCCAGATTCCCATAACAATGAAATAAGTGCTTTATCTCTTGGATGTTGTGCAGAAGCAAGAAGTTTCTGAATATCCAGCTCATTCAATAGATCTCCTTCAGAGGGTAATTTTCTTTCAGCCATATTTACTTTTAAAGAAATCCACGAATAGATATCATTACAACCTTTTGTCTTATGTAGCCATCTAAAGAATCGCCTTATAATAATTTTGTAAGTTTTTTTTGTCCACATTGAATAATCACGTTGCTGAATCTCACTTATTACTTTTTTAATGTCCTCAAGCTTAAATTTGTCAAAATCTAGTTTTGCTCTTTCAGCAATTATTCTCAAACTTAATACATATTTTGTTAGTCTTATCTTAGATAAGTTTTCAAGGATTAAATCATCTCTGAATTCTAATATAAGAGCCTTATTCTTATCAGATATTGCGGTACTTTCTAGTTTCAAAAGAGCTCTTTCATAATCCTTTTCGTGGTTGTGTATTCCCATCATAAGCCTCCTTAGAAATAGCGTTTTTTAAAAAGTTTGTAGCCCTTTTATGTACTTAGGGCTTTAAACTTGACTACTAAAGCCTCAGGAGAGGATTGAACTCTCGACCTGTCGCTTACTAGGCGACCGCTCGTACCGCTGAGCTACTGAGGCGTAAACTCAAAGGAATACTCACAGTTTTTAAAGCTTTCTTTGTTTTTTTGAATAAAATATTCTTCAGAAAATTTGAATATCTTTCACTTATTTCTATTTATCAGCTTATTTATTGTAAAGATTGTGAAAATAACTTAATTGATTGGTATGCCTTGACGTTAGAACCATAGATGAACATTTTTTAAAAGAAAAAAATGTGAGGGAAGGGATACAGAACCAATTCTTTCGCCAATTGGAAGCGAGAATTGGTGCGATTTTCACTTTGTTACAATCGCACTAACTT
>JAGVYW010000012.1 GCA_018303075.1 Candidatus Woesearchaeota archaeon
CGTCAAGTAAAGTCTTTAACCTGACTTTCATCCTGCCGTCGATCCTGGTAAGATTCTCCGCGTTGAATCGAATTAAACCGCACGCCGCACCCGTTGTAGTGCTCCCCCGCCAATTCCTTTAAGTTTCAGTCTTGCGACCGTACTTCCCAGGTGGTGAACTTAACACCTTCGCTCCGACACTGCACACCCTCTAAGGATATGCAACACCTAGTTCACAGCGTTTACAGCCAGGACTACTCGGGTATCTAATCCGGTTTGCTCCCCTGGCTTTCGTCCCTCACAGTCAAATCCGTTCTAGTTAGGCGCCTTCGCCACAGGTAGTCTTTCATGGATTATAATATTTTACCACTCCCCATAAAATACTCCTAACTTCTCCCGGTTCCAAGTTTAACAGTGTCTTCTGCACGTTGTTAAGTTAAGCCCAACAATTTCACAAAAGATTTATTAAACCTGCTACGGACGCTTTAGACCAAATAAATATGGTTGCCACTTGTGGCGCTGGGGTTACCGCGGCTGCTGGCACCAGTCTTGCCCACCACTTATTCTTCAAGATATTTACTCTTAAAAAAAGCCTATACTAAGTATAAGCACTTAGGATACCCTTATCACACTGTCGTGCATTGTAAAGTTCTCGCGCCTGCTGCACCCCGTAGGGCTAGGACAAGTATCTCAGTGTCCTTCTCAGGGCAACCTCTCTCAAGGCCCTTACTGATCTCAGGCTTGGTGAGCCATTACCTCGCCAACTACCTAATCAGCCGCCGACTCATCCTTAGGCATTACTTTTAAAGAATATATCATTCCAGAACATATTCTCTATCGGATGTTACCCTCAGGTTACCAAGGTTATCTCCAACCTAAGGTTAGATTATCGACGTGTTACTGAGCAGTCTGCCGGTGGTCTTGCGACCCCTTGACTTGCATGGCTTAGCCGTATCCTAATAGCAGCAACCGTCCGCAGGATCAACGGATATTCATTTTTAACGATCCTTCTTGTACTTGGTCGCTTGTACTATAGCTTAAAAGAATTTTGCGTCATCGTCTTTCATACTTAAAGAGGACATTCTCTCTTAGAGTACACATATTTCTTGTTTATAGAATTGGAGGTGATATTCTCGAGAAGAAATTCTCGGAATTTATAGAGAGATTTGGAGGTTATTTATATAGTTTATTGTTTTTTTTGATTTTGTTATATCTAAGTAGTTACAATTGGAAGTTTTATATATTTGATATAACTCTTTCAATAATAGTTGTTTTGGGATTCAAATGGTAATTAACAGACGAGGATTTTTAGGTAGATTATTAGCAGCAGGTAGTTTATTAGTTGCTGAACCTATTATTAGTCATCTTGGTTTGGAATCTTTAGTTTCAGAAGCTGATGCGCGACCTCCACATACGCAGAGAAGGAAAAGCAGAGGTATTGATGTTATTTATAGGTCAATTGTCGACGATGAAAGGATAAATACGTTTTCTTTAGAGCAGCAGATAGAACTATTTATTTCCAGATTAAGAAAAAATGAGCAATTGAATAAAGCAGATCAAACAAGTATATATGTATATGACTTAGAATGTGTTGAATATATAGGTAAATTAGATGGAAGAACTTATAGAAATAAAACATCTGCTCATGATTTAAATATTTTTATGAATCAGCTTTACAAAAGAAACATTGTGTCAAAAGCAGCAAGCCAGAGAATGCTGGAGATTATGGCTGGATACAGGACAAGTATTTTTTATGCGATAAAACATAAAGGTGTAAAAATTGTTGCAGGAAAAACAGGTCACGTTGGCGGATTAACTGGAGAAAGTGCAATTCTTTATTACAAAAATCATGCGGGTCAATATAGACAATTTGTTTTGACAGCCATGATTGAGAATAATAATATGAAAAATGCTTCAGGAGAGACAAAGAGAGCATGGGCTAACAAAACAAACATGATTGTAAGAAGAATATCTGATCTTGTTGTCTTTTTTTATCAAAGAGATCTTCCTGATATTTTTAGAGATAGAAGTTCTTTTAATCAAAGAGTAAAAGATTATGAACAGCACTACTTAGAACAGGGTATTAAAAACGAAGACAACATCACAAGAAAAAGAGGAAGAGAATATGTTGATACAATTAAAACTGCAGCTGAGAAGTTTGATTTAGACTGGAGAGATTTATACTCTTTAATTTTCATTGAAAGTGATTTTAGGGAACATGCATTCTCATCAACAGGTCCCTTAGGCATTGCTCAACTCAGTTATGATACAGGAATATTAAACGGCTTGAAAATAGATAGTCGAGCAAAAGGAAATCCATGCGGTAGATATAGAGACGAACGTTGTAATCCAACAAAAGCAATATACGCTGCAGCAAGGCAATTGAACCGATTATATCATCAAGCATTAGACAATTTAACTGTGAATCCAGCTATTGCTTGGATAAATGCATTAGCTTCTTACAATTCAGGATTTGCTGCAACAGAAAAACTGCTGCAGGATCAAAAAGAGATAGATTACAGATTTTTAGAATTAACGCCTGAACAAAAAGAATATAATGACTATGTTCCAAGGATTTTGGCTGTGAGAAATATTATTTTTTGAAAATTAAATCATCTAAAATAAAATAATTTAAAAATTTTTGTTTTACAAAAATTTTTATGCTTTTAATCGTTTTCTTTTTTCTTTCTTCATTCTCTTACGCTGCCATTTCCATCGCATCTGCCGTTTTTTCTTCCATCTTCTTGAACTTCGTTTCATTTAATGTTCACCTTTAATAATTATAATGCCCTGTCCGGGATTTGAACCCGGGTCACAGCCTCGAAAGGGCTGTATGATTGGTTATCCAAAATCTGCGTTTTATGGTGCAAATCTTTCCGGACTACACTAACAGGGCGTGGGCCCGCAGGGACTTTCATTATAAAAATTTTGAACCCCGGACCACTGGCTCTCTTAGTCATAAACTTCTTAGTTATAAACTAATGTTTAGAACCTGGACATATAAGACCAGCGCTCCAATTGCCCAAAAATATTTTTCCAGGCTGAGCTACGGGCCCGATGGTCCTATTCTCATTATACTGAGTGTAAGTGGAAGTGAAAATGCTTGATATATAAAACTTTCGATAATATCTTTTTTCAAGTTTAGAATTGTTTAGACATCTTATAGAGAAAAAAACTAAACCACAATATTTATAAAAGAGTACTTAATCTTAATAAAAAATACAACGGAGTGAGACTTTTTATGCCAAAAAGATTAGGAAGTATTCGAAGAAGAACAAGACATAAATTTAGTAAGAATGTCAGGCAAAAGGGAAAAATTTCTTTGACAAGATTCTTTCAAGAATTTAAAGAAGGAGATTCTGTTTGCTTTAAACTAGAACCAGCTATTCAAAAAGCAATGTACCATCCAAGATTTCATGGAAAATCCGGTAAAGTAATCGGAAAGCGTGGAAATTGCTATTTAATTAAAATAAATGATTTTAATAAACAAAAAGTGTTAATAGTGCATCCAGTGCATTTGCAGAGGATGAAATAATGACAAAACCAACTATTGTTGAAGAAGTTCCTATGAGTTTGATTGAAGTTAAAGAAGAAATCGAGAAAATCAAAAAACGAGACAAAGAATTAAATTTCAGAGTTACAAAGACTGAAGATTATCTTAATTCGTTTGTAAAGAATTCTTACAAAGAACATAAAGAATTAGTTGAAAAATTAACCGCATTGAACATTCCACGAGTTAAGGAATCACAGATTTGTAAGATTATTGATTTGATGCCAAATACTCCTGAATCAGTTAAATTATTATTTCTTGGTTCAACAATAACAATTAGTGAGGATAATGCAAAGAAGATTGCAAAGGTTGTTGAAGAGTATAAGAAGGAATAAATGATTAAATAATTCATCCAAAAAACATATAAACTGATTCTTAGTCTATATTTATATGAAACATAAAATCCTAGTTACAAGTGCATTGCCTTATGCAAATGGATTATTTCACCTTGGTCACATGGTTGAGTTTATCCAGACAGATCTCTTTGTGCGTTATCTCAGGCTGAAAGGAAAAGATGTTATTTATTGCTGTGCTGATGACACGCATGGCACGCCGATAGAATTAAAAGCAAGAGAATTAAACATTACTCCTGAAAAGCTGATAGAACAATTCTATCATGAGCATCTTAAGGATTTGAAGCAGTTCAATATTAGTTATGATAACTATTATTCTACAAATTCTCATGAGAATAAGGCATTTAGTGAGTATGTTTTCACAAAAGCAAAAGAAAAAGGTCATATTTATCAAAAGGAAGTTGAACAGTTATATTGCAATACTTGCAGACGGTTTCTGCCAGATAGATTTATCAAAGGAACTTGCCCGAAATGCAAAGCAGAAGATCAATATGGTGATGTTTGTGAAAGTTGCAGCACATCTTACAGGACAACTGATATCATTAATCCTTACTGCAGTATTTGTAAATCAAAAGAAGCAAAATTAGAATTAAAAAAATCATTGCATTATTTCTTTAAGCTGCAAGATTTCAAAAATAAGCTTAACAAATATTTAGTTACTAGCAATTTCCAGCAGCAAGTTGTCAATTTTCTCATAAATTGGCTTGACAACCTTGAGGATTGGTGCATTAGCAGAGATGGTCCATATTTCGGGTTTAAAATTCCTGGGGAAACAGATAAATATTTTTATGTCTGGCTTGATGCTCCAATTGGTTATATCGCAAGCACTGCAAATTACTGTCAGAATAATAAATTAGATGTTTACGATTATTGGAAACAGGAAACAACAGAGATTATTCATTTTATTGGAAAAGATATTATCTACTTTCATTTCTTATTTTGGCCGGCATTATTGATGTGTGCAGACTTTTCTCTGCCAAAGCAGATTCGCGTGCATGGATTTTTAACAATCAATGGCGAGAAGATGTCAAAAAGCAGAGGCACATTTATTACAGCAAGAAAATACTTAGAGCATCTTCATCCAGAATTTCTTAGGTTCTATGTAGCATCTAATCTAACTTCAGCAGTTGAAGATATTAATCTTGATATGCAGGATTTCAAGGATAAAATTAATAATGAGTTAATTGCAAACATAGGTAATTTCTGTTACAGGACAATTTCATTTGTTAATAATAATTTTGATGGTGAACTTTCAACAATAGGCGCATCTTATAATGAACTTAACTACAAAGCAGAGATTGAAAAAAAGATTGAACTCATTGACAAGCATTATGAAAAAGGTGATTCTAGAGAAGTGATAAAAGAAATACTTGCAATATCAACGCTTGGTAACAAATATGTACAGGATTGCCAGCCATGGCAGTTGATAAAAGGAGATAAACAAGAGAAAGAAAAAACGCAGCAAGTAATGACATTCGCAATTGTTATATTGAAAAATCTCTCTATACTTATGCAGCCAATTTTGCCGGAAGCAGCAGCTCAATTACAGCATCAGATAAATCTAGAAAGTCTTTCATGGAATCATCTTGACTTTTCAATCCATGCAAAAAAAATAAACAAAGGAGAGCCATTATTCAAAAAGCTTGAAGATGAGCCAGCTGCATTGATTCCAAAAAAGCTTCCTTTTGAAATTAGAGTTGTTCAGATTAAAGAAGTGCAGCAGCATCCAAATGCAGATCGATTGTATCATCTTAAAGTAGATATTGGAACTGAACAATCAGCAGCTCAGCAACAAGAGCATCAACAGATACAGTTGAGAGAATTAGTTGCAGGTTTAAAAGAGCATTATACTCCAGAACAGCTTATAAATAAAAAAGTGTTGATGCTTTGTAATCTAGAGCCAGCTGACATTCGAGGGATAAAAAGCAATGGCATGATCTTAGTTACTGCAAAAGGCAAGAAAATAAAATTAATTGAAGTTGCAGATCATAAATTAGGGGAATTAGTTTACACAGATCATAAAGAAAATAGTTTTGCGCAGCTAAGCTATAATGATTTCAAAAAGATTAAGTTTGTTACTAAAAATAAACATATTCTCTATGAAGATAAGCCATTAAAGACAGATTCAGGAATTATTAATCATGATTTTGAGGACAATGGTATTGTGCAGTAAATCGAGACAAGATTGCATTTTTGTAAAGTTCTCTTAAGGAAATGTAAACGTACCGACTTCTGTTTCTGCACTTAATGTTTCACTAGAGCTGTTAATAACAAAAGAATATTCTCCATCTGATAGTTCAGGAATCATTACTGAATGTTCAACAACAATAGCATCACTATATTGCTGTTGATCTAATGCTTCTCCATAACCATAAATCACAAGGCTGTCAGAAGCAATGTTTGTTTTCCAGGATATTTTTTTATTTGTATCAATTGTTTCAGATGTGATATCGCTGATAATTATTGTCTGCTCTTTTTTAGGTTCAGGGTTTAATTCAGGTATTGGTTTGTATACTTGTGAAACATCTGTCTTAGAAGCATCTGTTTTATTTTCATAAACAACAGTAAATTCTTTTACAGGAATTTGTTCTGTAATGTCATTTTCAAGATTTTCCTGTTGCTTTTTTTTATATGCATCAATTTCTAATAACCCATAACATAAATTCTTATATTCAGCATCAACTATTTCATCACAAGCAAATTCATTATTATTGGTTGCAAAATACATATAGCAGGAATCTCTTTCTTTTACAGTTTGAATCTCAGTGCAGTAGCTTAGGCTATCGCTTGCCTTTGCAACTTCATAAAAGCAGTCTTCTGCAGTTGTCTTGCTAATGATTTGCAAACACAGATTATATGCTTCTTTAGGTGATGTTGCAGCAGATTTTTCTGCTTGTGATTTAAGTTCATAATCTTTTTGTATTTCAGTATAGCTTTGTTTAGGTACTGATTCATCTGATTTTATTGTTTCGCTTTGTGGTGTTTCTATTGCTTCACTGCTTTCCTTTTCTTCAGGAGCTTTTTGCTTATATTCTATTCTATCTTCTTCATCACATCTTTTTGCGCAGATCCCTCCGCAATCAATATCATCTTCATCTTGATTTTTTATTCCATCAAAGCAGTTTTCTTCATCTGACTTGATGAGTACTCTTACATTTTTTGAACTCTCTTGTACATCTTTTCCAGAACTCATCTTTATTACTAATTTATAGTTTCCAACTGCAAAATCAGGCTGGATTGTGTAACTTTGTTGTCCATTGAAATTATCTTCTTTATTGATTATTTGTTTCCATGATGCTGCAGCTTTATTTGTTTGTTTGTCGACAATCTTGAACTCCAGAGTAATTGTTTCTTTCCTTAGTTTAGGTATGCTATTGAGATTATAATGCAAGACTCCTCCTTGTTGTACAGCACTTTCTTTGACTGAAAAAGTGAATGTAGAAGCAGTTGCTTTATTATCTTCAGTTGATACATCTGGAATCATTTTGTAAATAAGAAAACCAATCAATAGGAGTATTGTTATTGCTGCAAACAAAATAAGCAAAAGTTTCATGAACTTTTTCTGTTTTTCTTGTTTCATATGCTGCCATAAAGCTGCATCTGCTTCTTGTTGAGAATAATATTTTAGAAGATATCCTCTAATCTCCTGAATATTATATCCCTTTTGAGATAACTGTTTTATATATTGTGTAAGTCGCTGATCAGCCATTCTTTTTTTCTCTGGAAGATTCTTTATATAAATATTCTTATTTTATATCCTAAACCATAACAATGTTTATATATGTGTTCATACTATGTGTTGTCAGAGAATAAGATTTATGTAGTTGTATAACTAGGGGTATGGATAATGGAATTTACACAAAATGCAATGAATACAGCTAATACAGTTGATGCTGTAAAAAGAACAAAAGAAGAATATGTTGTCGTATTAGATTATCTTCCTAATGGATACCCTCTTGATAATACTCCGTCTCATAAAAAGACACCTATTGCACAGGCAATTGGAAGAGAACATTTTACATTATTAGAATTAGTGCCGCGAAGAGAAGTATTTTTAAGACCATTATCTGAACTTTATATTGGTGAAGGCAAAAGAGATGAGATTCACCACATAATTGGAAAATTGAATATTAATAAATTAACAGGAACTGCTAGGAAAGAATTAGATTTTGTTATAAAAGATATTATAAACAAGAATACAAAGCGATTCGTTGATTTTTTCAACAAAGCACAACCATTATCAACAAGGATGCACCAGCTGGAATTATTGCCAGGTCTTGGCAAGAAACATATGTGGGAGATAATTGAGCAGAGAAAAGATGCTCCTTTTACAAGTTTTGAAGACATAAAAGCAAGGGTTAAATTAATCCCTGATCCTGAAAAGATAGTTGTCAAGAGAATCTTGTCTGAAATGGAAGGTAATGAGAAATATAGGTTGTTTGTTGAATAATATTTTTCTGAGTGAATTCAGAATATTTTACAAATTCAACGACAAGTGCAACTGAACGAAGTGAATGTTGCACGATCCTGATCAACCTTGATAAAGGTCAGCCGTTATGTCAGCTGGCGTCAAGACTTGGTGTGATTTCGTTGCACTCAATCACACTAACTGTAAGAGTGCACATCACTGTGCGGGTGAGGTATGATAGCCCGCACGATCCTGATCAACCTTGATAAAGGTTGTCAGGATTAAATATAATCGTATCTCCTTGTTTTGTGATATTATTTTCTCCTTTTGTAAGATTTCCTGTAACATTAAATGGCAATATTTTAATATATTCACGTTCATTTAATGTTACAACCAAGCTCATATTATTCTCTATACTTATTTCATAATCTTCACTGCCTATTGTTTGAGGAAGTTGAAATGTTCTAAAATAACCTTCACCAACAGTTTTTGCAAGTTTTAATTCTTGAATAATATAATCCTGTATTGATTGTAATTGTATAAATTCATGATCTAGTTTAACATCATGCAATTGGCTGCTTAATGCACCCATCATTCCAATAAAAAGAATAAAGAGAAAACTAAACATAAATATGAACTCTAATGCTGTCTGTGCGCGCTTCTTTTTATTTCCATTTATTATATCTCTAAACACAATTTTTTTAGCCATTTAATCAACCTAATAACTAATCAACCTTTGGTTCAATATATGCAATAATTACATAATTGCCATTATTCTGTATCTTAAACTTTTTCTTGCCTGTACTATATGCATTTTCTGGAAACTTTCCAGTTTTGATAATTGTGCCACTTTTATCATCTTTTGCTGCAGCTATTGGTATTTTTGAGATATATGCTTTGCTGATATCTCCTGGCAGGTCAAGGTCAAAAGCTATCTCATAATAATTATTTTCTGGATATGCATTTATCTTCATTCTTCTAACTCTTTCAGGAAATTTGTATTCAACAACAATGACTGAGCCATTGCCATAGTAGAACATTGACTGTGTTTGTTCTATCATAGAAGTTCCAATCTGTTTTACTTGTGTTTCAACAATTTCTCTACTTGATTCCTGTACAAAATTTGAGAATAATGCCATTGATGGGAATAGCAGCAGCATCGCAAGGCTCATCAATAGGATTAATTCTAAGGCAATCTGTGACTTTTTTTTCTTATATTTTTTTGCATCGCAATGCAATGCAAAAAAATCAATCAAGTTTGTTTTTCTTTTCATTGTATCCAGTTCTTATTGTAGTTTCCACGTTATAAAATAGCACATTTTTTTAAAAAATGTGCTATTTTAAAAACTCATCAATTATTGCAGGTAACCATCCTTCTTTTATTAGGTTTTGCCTTGTCTTAAACTTGCTGATATTATTCTGTCTGCAAAACGCAATATATTTTTGTAATACTGCATAATCAAAAGTTGGCTTTGGTGCTTTGAATATATCTTTTGCAGCATCTTTTTTAAGCATTGCTCCTCTATATGCATATTTTGATTTTGAAAGTCTTTTAGTGATAACATTTGCAGCAGCAATCGCAATGATCACAGCAAGAACAATAATGATTATGATTGCTGTATTTTTTGTTGAAACTGTTTTTTCCTCATATATTTTTATAGATTCTTCTTTCAGAAGATCATCAAATTCTTTTTGTTTTGATATAAACCTGCCTATATCAAAATAGCTTGTTTCATGGCCTTCTTTTATTTTCTCAATCAGTTCATCTAAAGTTACTGAGACAGTATTCTCCTGGTAATAATATTGGTCTTTGACTGCATACTGTAGTTCTGTAGTAAAACTGAATTGAACGTTTGCATCATTTAATGCATCATCTGTTAAATTCTCTAATGGAAACAATATCAATTGGCCAGCAGGTCTTTTTTCTGATATTCTTGCAGCTTCATTTGCATCATAATATGAAACAACAGAATGCACCTCTCCAAATTTATCAGTAAATGTTGTCTTTACGCGTAATTTCTGTACTTCTTTGAGAAGATTCTTAATATCAATCTTTGCAAACACAAAGCCAACAGTTGAATAATTTGATAATTTATAATACAAATAATCAATTGCATACACTTTATCAAACTCTCCAGTATTAACGATGATTGTTTTTGTATTTTTAAAACTTATTTGTTCATTGCCTGTAGTATTATATATTCCTGAAAAAGAAGCAATAAACTGCTTTTTTCTCTCTACATATGGTAATTGTATTGTTTGATCTGCAATTAAGATCTCGTTTTGATTAGGCAAGGTTAAATAAGAAACATTTTTTTCAAGAAAGTCAAAAGTAAAATTAGAATCCAATGAAAAGAAAAGCAAGTTATCTGGGTTGATAAACATCAATCGATAATTTAGTTTCTCATTGCTTTCATATTCATTTGCAGATTCGTCTTTATTAAATTTAATATTTGGTTCTAATCTTGCAACATCATAGATTATTGCTTTATCATAACTGTTTCTAAGATCAAGCTTTCCAAGTGGTGTATTAAAGCTAAGTGAGAAATTTCCATTTAACCTTTTGTCTGCTTTTACACTAAACAAGAATTCTAATAATTGACCGCTGATTATCTTTCCAGTCCAGAATAATGTATTGTTCTCTTTAATTAGATTTTTGTCTTTTGATATTATTTGCAGTCCTTCTGGAATGATTAATGCAAGCTCTTGTACAGCTGCATCTGAATTATATTTATTTGTAAGTATTACTCTATAATTTGCTGTTGTTCCAATCTTAAAATATTCTGGCTCTTCTGTCAATGTTCCAGTTGATTCTCTTTTTCCTGATTCTTTTGCATCCAAAAACTGCACTTCACCATTTACTATATTCTTTGTTCTAACTATATCCTTCTCACTAAACAATTCTAACTGCAGTCCTGCTTCTTCATAAGTAATTTTTGCGGGCTTTAATTCAAGTTTATTATTGATTCCAGATGTTACAGGTATTAAATAATAAACAATAGTTATTTGTTCTTTTGGCTGCAGATCTCCATGCCATTTGATAAAAGAAACATCGCTGATGTTGACAGTTTCTTCTTTATTGATATTTTTATTATCATTACTATTATGGATTATTTTATAGAAATTATTGCTGATAAACTTATCTTCTTCAAATTCTTGGAAAAAAGTTACATCTTTTACAACACTATTACCATTATTCTGTATCAATACCATAACTTCTGCGTTATTTCCAAGATAGACTTCTTTTGTTTTAAGCGTTCTTTCAATATAAGTTGATGCTTGATATGTATCAACAATCAGATGATATCTTCCAGAAGTGATATCAACAAACCTAAAGATTTTGTTTTCTAATGTTCTTGAATCGCCTTGTGGAATTAAAACAGTACCATATTGTGAATCCAACTGCAGCTCATTTCTCTCAGCATTATAAGATGCTTTTAATTGGATCCCTGCTATTGTTATCTCTTGCCCATCAGAAAGATAATTATCATACAGCTGTGCTTGTGCAAAGAGCGGCAATGCTAATAAAAATAAGGTGGATAATATTAAGGTGATATTTATTTTATTTTTTCTCATTGTAAATCACACAGTAGCTTCCTTTAGTATTAGAAAATGCAACAATATCTTCATTTATTTTAGAAGTATATCTCTTCTTAAACTCCAAAGTAAGATTTTCTATCTCTTTTAATAATATGCTCAATTGCTGTGAATATGATATTTTATTCATAGTAATCCTCTTTTTATTTTTTAATTAAGTTTAAATTCTCTTAAATTTTTCTCTTAAATTATTTATCTCTATGATGGTCAATCTTCCAATATATGCCCTTATCTCTGCATTAAATTTTTGTGCTGTTCTTATTCTTTCGTTGCACTTCTCTTTATTTATTGGTTCAATATCAAATATTGGAACATAATATTGGTTATCTATTCTGTCTTTTTTAAATTCTGAGAAAATTAAATAAAGGTTTTCGAGTTTGAAAAGTTCTTTTATCAAGATAACTGCTCCTGAATGATTTTCGCATTTTATTCCGCATTTAAAAAATAAGGATATTACTGTGTTATAGATTGCATAGTATGCCTCTGATACAGCATTCTCATAAATCCCAGCGTCATATGCTAATTTTGCAACTTGAATGCACTTATCACTTTTGATTAAGTAAGATTTTGATATTTCTTCAGAGGGTTCTACAAGCATTAATGATTCTTCAGCTCTTAACTTATTCAAAAAATTTAATCTTTTCATAATATTCTTCTCCTCCTTTAATTATTGTATGATCTTTTATTATTTCTTTAATAAGCAAATTCTCTGGATTAAATCTTCCTATCTTTATACTGAGTAGATCATATATCTTCTGAACTTCTTCTTTTATTTGTTGAGATGTAGTTTCAATATAAATATCAATATCACTGTCTTTTTTTGATGTTCCTTTTGAATAACTTCCAAATAGCAGAATTAGATTGCATTTACTTTTTTTGATTATATCCTGAAAAACAGGTTCAAGCTCATGATATTTGCTTAGTATTCTTGTCAGTTTGTAATTCTCAGCATTTAGGATGAATGATCTTGACATTAGATTCTTTTTGATGAAATATACATGGTTTTTACCTTCAATCTTGTAATCTAAAACATTTATGTTTCTAAGCTCTGTTAAGATAGACTGCACTCTTGTAAGCGATGTTTTTAGTTCTTTAGCAATTTCTCTGCCATGCATCTCTTTTTTTAATAGAAAGAGCAGCACTTCATAAACATGATTGATTTTTATTTGAGTCATATGAATTAATAATCAATCAGTTATATTTAAATCTTTTGTTTATAGGTACGTAATAAGTCTATCTATATTCTACAGCATATAAATATTTCCTCTTTAATAAAAATTAAGTGTTGGGTGGAGAGGTTCCACCAATGGATAAAAAAGAATTAAGAAAATTAAGTAAAAATGAATTAATTAAAAACATATTTGCAAATCGTGATAAATATATTCTTTTACTTGAAGAAGAGAATAAACTATTAAAAGAACATATAACTAAACTCCAAGAGAAAATTACTGAAATTGAGCGTAAGCTCAAGTTTTATGAAAATCCACATACTCCATCTTCTAAACAACAAAAAAGAAATACTGAGAAGAAAGAAGAAGATAATAATAAACCTCGTTTTCCAGGAAAACCAGAAGGAAGTTCTGGCGGTGGTATAGAAATACCAAAACCTGTTCGAATTGAAGAACATAAACTTTATGTTTGTCCAATCTCAGGCAAATCATTAGGAGAACCTATTGCATATAGAACAAAAATTGTAATTGATTTTCCAGACAAACCGATAGAAGTAATAGAACATCATATTATGCAGTACATTTCTCCAGTAACCGGAGAAATTATAGAGCCAATAGTTCATTTACCTATGCTGATGATGGCTAACATTCGCCATAAACGATTAAAAGAAGACGATAATTTTAGTCCTCGCTCGTAGGTCGGAGAAACTAACAGGAATTCCATATGTTATATCCAATTTTTGGATTACTTGATTTTAGAAAGAGAGAGTGGCGTCGTCCTACTGACATATTGTCGTTTACTTCGTAAAATAATTTATGGGAATGGACGTTAATCTTGTTCATTTTATTACCTCTTCGCAATTATTTATTATTCCACAATAATTGTTCCTCGCCCCATTCCCATACCGCATTTAAATTCAAATTTCCCTTTTTTATTTGGGATAAACTTTATTGCATCTGATGGGTCAGAAGAGCGATAGCTTACTCCAAATCCTCCAATATTAAATGAGCGATAGCATCCTCTAACACTGCTGTCTAAAGTAATTTCTACTGGCTTTCCAACCTCTACAGTTATTGTATTTGGGTAATAATTTCCATTAAAACCGAGAGTTATTTTTTGAATGTTATTAGAGTTAGCATCGTCTGTCGAATAAACAGCATTTCCTGAAACAGAGTTTTCTGTTAACAATTTTCCAGATATAAAAAAGTAACCACCCAAGGCTACTACCAATATAACAAATACGCCTATAATAAAAAATACTGTTTTTCTACTTATTTCGAAACTCTCATCATTTGATGACACATTATGTTTAGCTGAATTATGCATACCAAGAGCCTCTTGGCTATTAAATTCTTTATTGCATGCTTCACATTTTATTATTTCCATATATTTTAACCTCTTTTGGTGGAATACTGCACGTTTTTGTTATGATTCTATTTGATAAGGAAACAGTTGATACTCCAAGCAACCCAACCCCAAAAAACCATAATTCAGCTCCTTTAAATGGAAGTATTGCAAGGAATCCACCAACTCCTAACATGCTCAATATCCCAATAGCGCATGAGGAGCAGCTAGGAGCTATTAAGCTCACTATGATCCCAGAAGAACTCATACCAAGAGTTCCATTTACCTGGCGCCTTACTAGAAAAATGACCATTGCCGCTACAATGCTGGCAAGAAATAATGTGAGAATATAGAATATGAAAGAATAAGCAGTCATTGTAAAAATTGCCCCTTTTAATAATGAAAAGAATAATAAAAAAGAGAAGTTAGAAAAAATAATGCTGTAATTATTAATAAACACATTAAAGAGAAAGAACGCAAGAGCTACGACAAAAGAAATAAAAAAATATTTCTTGGAGCTATAGACTTCTTTTAGTGCTTCTCGCACAATGCGCGTTTGTTTGATTATAGTTATCATTTTCTGAATTTAGCTAATTTCAGCTTCAATGACTTGCTGGAAAGCACTAAATGGCTGTGCTCCACTAAGGAGCTTATCATTGATAATAAAGCCAGGTGTTCCTGATATGCCTGCTGCACTTCCGTCACTGATATCTTTTTGTATTTCCTGTTTCTGGGCTGGGTCATTCGTACATTTTTCCCATTTAGGCACATCTAAACCAATTTCTTGAGTCCATTTCTTGTAATCGGCATTACTCTTTCCCCCAGCCCCACCATTATCAAATATCTTGTCGTGGAACTGAAAATATTTTCCCTGCTCTCCAGCGCAATTTGCTGCAATCGCAGCTTGTTCAGCTTGGGAATGAAAACTAAGGGGGAAGTCCCGATAAATAAACTTAACTTTTCCTGTTTCAATGTATGCGCTTTTAATTGAGGGTAATGTTTGCCTGTAGAACCTTTCACAGAAAGGACATTCATAATCACTAAACTCAATTATAGTCACAAGTGCATCTTCATTTCCCAAAAATGGGTCATCGTCAGCGAGTGTTTTCATATCAGTAGCTCTTGCGCTAGGTATACTTGGTGTTGGTTGTGCTGCTTTGCTTGGCGCAGGTGCTACAACTGCTGCTCCTGTTGGTGAATCGTTACTTAATCCAAAACCGCCTGTAAAGATAGATAGTATCAATAAAATACCTAATATTCCAGAAACCACTTTCCACAATGTTATTTTACTAATAGTTAATAATGTTTCCTCTTTTTCCTGTTCTTTAGGTTTCTTTTGCTCTTTTAATTCCTCTTCTAGATTATGTTCTTTCATTTGATCACTCCTCCTGTTTAGTTGGTTATATTATACTATTATTATATGTTTCATAAGATGAAACAATATATAAATGGTTCTGAAACAACAGTAATCGAATGAGAGTTACGTTACAATTTTTGTAGCAACATTTATATATGAGATTATGCTTTGCTAATCTTAATGGATGAACAATCAATCAAACTCCACAAATATATGAGCCTTATATTCTTAGTAGTAACTTTTAGTCTCGCTATTGTTATCTATCTTATAATATATATTCATCGGGACGTAACGAGTAAGAATGCTTTAATATTCTGGATTGTTGAGAACCATAGTTCAATACTGATTGGTCTTATTCTATTTTCAGGGTTTATTGGATATATCTCATCTGCTTTAACATACAAGATAATTATTAATACTAAGAAAGAGTCCAGGAAATTACTGAAGATGTTGTTTCTTTTTCTTAGTAATGATGAAAAAAATATTATTAACTGTCTTGTTGACAATAAAGGCACAATAGGGCAAGCTGACATTTCAAGATTGCCTAACATGGACAGAGTAAAAGCATTTCGTTCTCTTCGGAAAATGCAAGCAAAAAACCTTATAGATATTGTAGTCCATGGAAAAATAAGAAAAATATCACTTAAGGACAATATATTAAACATGCTTACTAAAGATTAATTTGCAATATATTTGTTATAATCAACACTCTAACTCGCCAAAAGCGCATGCACCAAAAATATGTTCTATTTTAGAAAAAAAATCTTACGCCCCTCTCTTGTCCTTCTGACATATACACTCCATACTGTCGAATTTATCAGTAATCCAAAAATTCTAAAATTTTGTCTTCGCAGGCTGTCTTATGATTCAAAAAATAAATCATAATTTAGCCAAAAAAATATTTTTTTGATAGACTCTCCCAGACTCCCTCCAATTTTCCTCAACTATATTATGTATCTTCTTCAAGTTATAGGCGGTCGAGAACAAATTAACCTCATTCTCACATGGTTTCTTTCCTCTCATCTTAAATTCTCTATAGCCTAAGTTGTGAAATATATGCCCCTGAGCCACTTCTCCCTTATGAAATCTTTGATTGTATTTCTTTAAACCGCTTTTAGTTTTAAAACGCAATCTAATTTTTCTCATCAAAGGATTTATTTTT